>CAMDYG010000020.1 GCA_945910225.1 uncultured Eubacterium sp.
GTATGCAGATTGCTGTATCTGATGAAGATGTAGTTGAATTCATGAACATCATCAACAGAATTAAGCAGGATCATCCAATCCTTGTTGATAAGTACCTTATGGGTAAGGAAATCGAAGTTGATGCTGTATGCGATGGTGAAGATATTCTTATTCCTGGTATCATGGAGCATATTGAGAGAGCAGGTATCCATTCAGGAGACAGTATTTCAGTATATCCTGCTAAGTCAATATCACCTAAGATTGTTGACATGATTGAAGATTATACAGGAAGACTTGCAAGAGCACTTCATGTAAAGGGTATGATCAACATTCAGTTTATCGTATATAATGACCAGGTATATGTAATTGAGGTTAACCCTCGTTCAAGCCGTACAGTACCATATATCAGCAAGGTTACAGGTATTCCAATTGTCAAGCTTGCTACACAGGTTATTATCGGAAAGACAATTAAGGAATTGGGATATGAGCCTGGACTTCAGAAGGCAGCAGATTACTATGCTATCAAGATGCCTGTATTCTCATTTGAGAAGATCAGAGGTGCTGATATCAGCCTTGGACCAGAAATGAAGTCTACAGGTGAGTGCCTTGGTATATCTAAGAGCTTTGATGAAGCACTTTACAAAGCATTTGAGGGAGCCGGAATCAGACTTCCAAAGCATAAGCAGATTATCATGACTCTTGCAGATAAGGATAAGCAGGATGGTATTGATATTGCACAGAGATTTGAGGCACTTGGTTATAAGATATATGCTTCAAGAGGAACTGCTAAGGTTCTTAAAGAAAATGGAGTACATGCAATTCAGGTTAACAAGATTGGACAGGAAGCTCCTACACTCCTTGATCTTATCTTAGAGCATAAGATTGACCTTGTAATTGATACACCAGAGAGTGGTATTGAGAGAGCCAAGGACGGATTCCTTATCAGAAGATATGCTATCGAGACAGGTGTTCACTGCCTTACAAGTCTTGATACAGCCCATGCACTTATTTCAAGTCTTGAGCATGCATTTAATAATCAGGAATTATCTATAGTTGATATTGCCAAGATTGATAATCGCGGAAATAATTAATGAATATCGATATATAAATGCATATAGTAAAATAAAAGGCTTTAAACATTAAAGAGAGTGGTGTAATAGCCGCTCTCTTTTCTTGACCTTGCTTATATTATTAGGTATAATTTATAAATATATTTTAAAAAGGGAAGGTTATGAAATGAACGAGAATCGTAATTCATTCAAGGGCTCTATAGGGTTTGTCCTGGCAGCTGCGGGTAGTGCTGTAGGACTTGGTAACATATGGAGATTTCCTTATCTGGCAGCTAAAGATGGAGGAGGATTATTCCTTGTTATATACATTGTTTTAGCATTAACATTTGGATTTACACTACTCACAACAGAAATTGCTATTGGCAGAAAGACCAAGCAGAGTCCGCTTACAGCATATGGAGCACTTAAGAAGAAGTGGAAACCATTAGGTATCATTGCATGTATTGTACCTGTAATGATATTTCCATATTATGTAACAATAGGTGGATGGGTACTTAAGTATCTTTTGGTATATATTACAGGTAATGGTCATGCAGCAGCACAAGACGGATATTTTTCCGGATTTATTGGAGAAACTGCAGAACCAATCATAATGATGCTTATATTTACAATAATAGTGGTGTTTATTATATTCAGAGGTGTTAATAATGGTATTGAATCTTCGTCTAAGATTATTATGCCATTACTTATAATTCTTGTTCTTGGTGTATCAGTATACTCTCTTACAATTAAGTATACAGATATTGATGGAACAACCAGAACAGGTTTACAGGGATTAGGTGCTTATGTAATACCTAATATGAAGGGAATTACTGTTAAACAGTTCTGTACAGTTCTTATGGATGCTATGGGACAGCTTTTCTACAGCTTAAGTGTTGCTATGGGTATTATGATTGCATATGGCTCATATGTAAGCGACGATGCTAATCTTGGAAAGTCAATTAATCAGATTGAGATATTTGATACTATAGTTGCCTTCCTTGCAGGTGTAATGATTATCCCTGCTGTATTTGTATTTATGGGAAGAGATGGAATGACTGCATCAGGTCCGAGCCTTATGTTTGTATCACTTCCTAAGGTATTTGATTCTATGGGATTTGCTGGTAATGTAATAGGAACAATATTCTTTGCAATGGTTTTCTTTGCAGCTCTTACTAGTGCTGTTTCTATTATGGAGGCAATTGTATCAAGCTTTATGGATGAATTTCATGTTACAAGAAACAAGGCTACAGCTATAGAAACAGTAATTGGAATTTTAGTAGCTGTTATTGTATGCCTTGGATATAACAAGTTATTATTTGACATTAAACTTCCTAATGGTGTACATGCACAGATACTTGATATTATGGATTATATAAGTAATAATGTGCTTATGCCTATTGTATCAATTGGAACATGTATTCTTATTGGCTGGATACTTAAGCCGCAGACAGTAATAGATGAAGTTGAAAAGAATGGCGAAAAGATGGGAAGAAGAAAGTTATATATTGTAATGGTTAAATGGATAACTCCAATTCTTTTATTCCTCTTATTGCTTAAGTCATTAGGAATACTTACAATTATTTAAAGACACAGAATATAAAGTGATATATCTGTAAGAGGTTAATATATGATAAGGAAAAAATGCTGTTTAGTGGCTGGATTATCTCTCATTATATCGTTGATGACTGCGGGATGCAGCAATATGGTTAAGAATCCTATGCAATATATAATGGATGAGGATGAGACCAGACAGGGAGATGATGTAACAAAAGAATCTGAAAGCTCAGATGATAAGGAGCAGAAAGAAACATCAGAAGAACAGACAACTAAAGAAGTATGCATACTTGGTACAGATAAAAGAACCGACTATTCTTCTAAAGCAATGGTGTCAATAGCACAGGAGATTAATGAGAAACTCGAAGATAATACGGTTCAAGGAGTTATTCTGCTTCAGGATAAGAATTATATTGAAGATATATCATATTTCCTTTCACTTACAGTAAAGGATGATAAGCCTCTGATAATTATACCCCGTGATTATGAGGGGGATGAACCTGTAGAATATGTTAATCAGGCTAAGGCGTATATAACTGATAATGAAGCGGATGTTGTATTACCAGAAGATGTTATACTTAACCATAATACATCAGTTTATTATGATATTTCGGACGCTAAGGATCTGCCGGATGTTACAATTATATATGATTATGCAGGCAGTACAGGAGATGATTACATACGTGCAATCAATAAGTGTGATGGTGCTGTTATTGTATCATTTTCAGATACAGCAGAGGTATCATATGCATATGGGGAATACCTGTCTGATAAAAATATTATACCTACAGTGATAGCATGTGGAATATCTGATATAGGTTCAATAGAAGAAAAAGAGTATAATTCAGACGTCTCTTATACTAATATCAGCCCATCTAAAGCAAGATTGCTGCTAATGCTTTCTCTTAATTCAAAGGAAAGTCAGGAACAAAGAAATAAAGCATTTCAACAGAATTAACTGTGTTGAAAGCTGTGATTGAGTGTGATATTCTATACAGAGAAGATATTTACAAATGGATTGGAGATTATAATGGATTCGATTAAAGCACAGGATATTATAAGACATATTTTGAAGGATGAAGATAAGGGATGTGAATATATTAAAGGAATGTCTCTTACAGATGGAGTTGAGGTCCTTACAAAAATCCTTCCGGAATTGATAAGCAAGGCTGAGGAAAAGAAGAATGTTAATGATATTGGTTACTTTAATAGTGTCGGAGTAATATATCGTAAGCTCGTAGTAGAAAAGCTTCTTAATGCAGAGCATTTGTGGACAATCTATTGCAATAGCACAGGATATCCTTATATGCTGGATGGAGATATAGTTGTATTATATGATTATACATCACATAGTAAGGTTGAAGAGCAGCTTAAAAAATATGGATATGATATTACACTTGGCATTGAGGATAAGGAATCTGCCCTTTATGAGATTGGTCATATGTACAGGAACGGATATAAGAATGTAAGATTTATAGATGGCAGGGATAATATGCTTGTAGTGCCAAGAGAGGAGATTGCCTCATTTGATAAGTTCTTCAAGGAAGATTATGTTACTAATCCAGGACTGCAGAGTGCGTTAATAGCATATTTCCAGGAGTACAGAAAGGCTGGTAAACAGTCAGACAAGGCAATGTTACTTGGAACTAAAGAGTCAGAAGTTAAGATTGCACTCAGAAATGCTGATTATATGGTGCCATGTACTAAAGAAGAGAGTGATGAAGAGGTATCAATTGCACATCCTTATGTAGATATTACAGACAAAGTTCCACATAATGATGGAGAACAGGTACTTGCACTGCCAGTCTTCACAGACGGATTTGAGATGGAAAAGTGCTACACAGGGAAACATGAGAACATGTTATATAATTATATGGAATTATTAAAATCTGTTAAAGAGATAGGAGCATCTGGAATAGTTATTAATCCTTTAGGAGTAAGCTATTATGTTCCAGTTGATATTATGAAGCAGATTGTTACTTTATAATTAACTATGTTATATGACAGCTTATAACGGAGGTATGGTTATGGAAGAGATGAATGTTGATTATATTAACCCTTTTCTTGAAGCTGCGATATCAATAATAAGAGATGCATGCCAGGTTCAGCTTAAAGTTGGCAAGCCATATGTCAGTGCTATTAATTTTACAGATGATACTGTAATAATACTGATTGGTGTAACCGGTGAGATGCGTGGACAGGTAGTTTTATCTATGAATGTGGATAAAGCATGTGGAATTGCTTCGAGAATGATGATGGGAATGCCGGTTGAACAGCTTGATGATATGGCTACCAGCGCAATAAGTGAGCTGGGGAATATGATAATGGGTAATGCTGCAACGATATTCTCAACAAAGGATATTGGAATAGATATAACTCCTCCGACGATTGGAAGAGGTTCAGGACAGATTGACACATTATATTCAAAAAATATTGCAATACCATTATTGCAGGATGATGGTGAGATATTTTTAGAAATGAATATCGCAATGAAAATTGGTTAGAATTATTATCAAAGTAATAATAGGACACACTGGTGTATGCTGGTGTGTCCTTTTGTAAGCTGAAAATACAATGATTGGGGAGGATTAATATGGACAGAGTATATATTGCTATAGATCTTAAGTCTTTTTATGCAAGTGTCGAGTGTGTTGAAAGAAATAAAGATCCTCTTACTACTAATCTTGTTGTTGCAGATGCATCAAGAACTTCTAAGACAATATGTCTCGCAGTTACTCCGTCATTGAAAAAGTATGGATTATCGGGGCGAAGCAGACTTTTTGAGGTTGAGCAGAAAGTTAGGGAAATAGAGAAGAATACAGGAAATAAAATCAGCTATGAGATAGCAGTTCCAAGGATGGGATTATATATTGAATATTCATCAAGGATATATTCAATATATCTTAAATATTTTAGTAAAGACGATATAACAGTGTATAGCATAGATGAGGTATTTATAGATGCTACAGATTATATGAAATTATATAATATGTCAGCGAGAGAACTTACAGAAAAGGTTATTGAGGAAGTATATAATGAAACTGGTATAACGGCAACAGCGGGAATAGCACCTAATCTATATCTGTGCAAAGTAGCCATGGATATAGTTGCCAAGCATATCCAGGCTGATAGCAAAGGTGTGCGTATAGCAGATCTGAGCGTAATTGATTATAGAAAAATGTTATGGACACATACGCCAATCACTGATTTCTGGAGAGTCGGACCAGGTATAGCAAAACAACTTGAAAGACATGGAATCAGGACAATGGGGGATATTGCAAGAATGTCTCTGGAAGATGAAGACTGGCTGTATAAGCAGTTCGGTGTTGATGCAGAGATTCTTATAGATCATGCATGGGGATATGAGCCATGCACTATTGCAGATATCAAGAAATATAAGCCTAAGGCAAGCAGCCTGTGCTCAGGACAGGTATTGAAAGAACCATATACATTTGAAGATGCAAGAATTGTAGTTGGTGAAATGGCAGATGAGCTGGCATTAGATTTGGTAGACAAAGGTCTTGTGACAGATTCTATTGCGTTAAATGTGACTTATGACAGGGTAAATGTTGATAAAGGAAATTACAAGGGAGAAATCCATGTAGACAGATATGGAAGAGAAGTTCCACAGGGACTTAACAAATCTGTTTCGCTTACAACATGCACGTCATCATCAAAGCAGTTAAGAGAGGCTTTTCTTGATATATATGACAAATATGCCAATAAAAGATTATATATAAGAAAGTTGAATCTTACAGTTGCTAATCTTACTAATGAAGGTTTTCAGCAAGTTGATATGTTTACAGACCAGACACAGCTTGAACGCGAAAAGAAAATGCAGCATGCCATGCTTGATATCAAGAAAAAGTTTGGTAAAAATGCTGTTATGAAAGCCAACAACCTGCAGAGCAAGGCAACTGCGATTGAAAGAAATGGTCAGATAGGAGGTCACAGGGCATAGCTTATGGGTAAATATGATGATATAATCAATATGAAATGGCCAAGACCGGGTAACAGGCCAAGAATGGATATGGAAAGCAGGGCAAAGATATTCCTGCCCTTCTCAGCATTGAAGGGACTGGGAAATGCCATTGACGAGCAGAATAAGACCAGGGATAATATGAGAGAGTACGAATATTTTGATGAGGAAAACAAGGGAGAAGAATTTTATGAGTGACACAATAAAAGAAAACAAGATGGGAACAATGCCGGTTAATAAGCTGCTTATTAATATGGCACTTCCTATGATGATATCAATGCTTGTGCAGGCACTGTACAATGTTGTTGACAGTATATTTGTTGCAAGAATAAGTGAAGAAGCACTTACGGCGGTATCAATGGCGTTTCCAATGCAGAATCTTATGATTGGCGTTGCAGGTGGTGTGGGCGTAGGTACTAATGCATTACTTTCAAGAGCTTTAGGAGAAGGAAGACATGAAGAAGCTGATAAAATGGCTGTTCAGGGTATATTTATAACAGCCTGCAGCTATATAATATTTCTTGCAATAGGACTTTTCTTTGCCAGAGAGTTTTTTGTTATTCAGGGAGCTAATGATGTTATTGCTGATTATGGCTATGATTACCTTTCGGTTATTCTTATTGTCAGTTTTGGCTGTCTGTTCCAGATGATATTCGAGAGATTACTGCAGGCTACCGGAAGAACATTTTACAGCATGATTACACAGGGGACGGGAGCATTTATTAATATTATTCTTGACCCGATACTTATATTCGGTCTGTTTGGTGCACCTAAGCTTGGTATTGTCGGTGCGGCAGCAGCCACAGTTGCAGGTCAGATTATTGCCGCCATTATGGCTGTGATATTCAATATTAAGGTTAATAAAGAGATACATATTACATTTAAAGGGTTCAAGCCATCTGGAAAAAGAATTGGAAATATCTTATTCATAGGTATTCCATCAGTTATTATGATGGCAATTGGCTCTGTTATGACATTCTGTATGAATAAGATTCTGGTTGTATTCACATCAACAGCGGTTGCTGTATTCGGAGTGTATTTTAAACTGCAGAGTTTTGCATTTATGCCGATATTTGGTATGAACAGTGGAATGGTTCCTATAATTGCTTTTAATTATGGAGCAAAGAGAGAAGACAGAGTTATTCAGACACTTAAGCTTGCAGTAATGTATGCAGAGATAATAATGATACTTTTCATGATTGTAGTACAGATATTCCCAGTCCCAATGCTGTCAATATTCAGTGCATCGTCAGATATGATACGAATGGGTGTTCCTGCTTTAAGAACAATATCAATAAGTTTTATATTTGCAGGAATATGTATTATATGCAGTTCATTCTTCCAGGCACTTGGAAGCAGTATATACAGCATGTTTGTATCATTTGTAAGACAGATTATATTCCTTGTGCCATGTGCTTATATTTTTTCCAGAACAGGGAATGTTAATCTTGTATGGTGGGCATGGCCTATTGCTGAGCTTGCTTCAGTTGCATTAAGTGTATTCTTCTTTGTCAGAGTAAGAAAGAAGAAGTTTGCATTTATGGAACAGTAACTGATATAATTCAGAAAGATGAGGATAAGATATGAACAGACATATAGAAAAAGCTAAAGAACTCCGTTCACCAGAAAAATGTTATAACTGTGCGGAAACTATTATGATGGCTTATGCTGATGATTTAGGATTAAGTGAGACACAGGCAGAATGTCTTGGCTGTAATTTCGGTGGTGGTATGAAATGTGGTGGAACATGTGGCGCAATCACAGGAGGGCTTATGGTGCTTGGAGCATTGGGGGTAAGCAGTCCGTCTGTTGTTGGTGCATTTCAGAGAACTATCAGAGATAACCATGATGGAATGACTAACTGTGCAGATCTTTTAAGAGATAATGCTTTAAAAGGTGGAGAGAAGAAAGCACATTGTGACAGTATGATTATGGAATCAATAAGACTTATTGATGAGCTGGCTGATAAAGATAAATAAAATGCTGCAAAACTGTTGATAATGTTTATCAATAAGATATAGTGAATTATATAGTAAAATGTGATAAAGTAAGCATGGTTAGGGTGTTTTAACCAATGCTTACTTTTTTTGTGTCTGTTAATGATGAATTTTTATATATTGACACAAAATTTTGAAGTGGTAATATAATGAATATATGAATGATTGTTCATATGAAGATATGAAAAATGAGTCTGAAGGAGGCAAATATGTTTTTAGAGATTAAGGGAATCAAAAAGCATTATGGAGAAGGCGAAAGCCGGGTGGAAGTACTGAATGGTATTGACATAGAAGTTAATAAAGGGGAAATTGTTGTATTACTTGGTCCATCAGGTTCTGGTAAGTCAACACTGCTTAATATAATTGGTGGTATTGACGATGCAGACGAAGGTTACATATCAATAGATGGCGAAAAGACAGCAGATATGAATGAGAAGCGTCTTACACAGTACAGAAGAAAGCATCTCGGATATGTTTTTCAGATGTATAATCTTATACCTAACCTTACTGTAAGAGAGAATATTGAGGTTGGTGCTTACTTAAGTGACAAGGCACTTGATACAGATGAGATTCTTAATACATTAGGACTTTCAGATCACGCTGATAAGAAGCCTAACCAGTTATCAGGTGGTCAGCAGCAGAGAACTTCAATAGGAAGGGCACTTATTAAAAATCCTGATATCCTGTTATGTGATGAGCCTACAGGAGCACTTGATTACAACACATCTAAGGATATATTAAAGCTTATTGAAGACGTTAATAAGAAGTACGGTAATACTATAATAATAGTTACACATAATGACGCTATCAAAAATATGGCAGACAGGGTTATTACATTAAGAGATGGCAGAATCCGTAAGAACTATGTTAATGACAACAAGATTGCAGCAGCAGACCTTGAATGGTAAGAGAGGAGTTAAGTATGAGAAATCCTTTAAATAAGCGTCTGCCAAGAGAATTAAAGCATGACTTTGGTAAATATCTTGTTATATTCTTATTTATGGTTATGATGATTTCGTTAGTAAGCGGATTCCTTGTGGCAGACAACAGTGTTAAGCACTCATATGATGAGGGCTTTGAAAAATATAATCTTGAAGATGGACATTTTGCATTAGATAAAGAGCCTGACGGTTCTCTTATAAAAGATATTGAGAATAAGACTGACAGCAAGCTTTACGACTTAAGATATTTTGAGGAAGATGAGGCTGACAGCGGTGATACAATCAGAGTGTATAAAGACAGGACAGAGGTTAATCTTGAGTGCGTTATGGAAGGCAAAATGCCTGCTAACGATAACGAAATAGCACTTGACCGTATGTATGCACAGAATGCAAAGATTAAGATAGGCGACACAATTAAGCTCGCAGGAAAAGAATTAAAGGTTACCGGTTTTGTTGCAGTTCCTGATTACAGCTGTCTTTTTGAGAATAATTCAGACATGATGTTTGATTCAACTAATTTTTCAATTGCTGTTATGACTGATAAGGGCTTTGAAAATGTTTCAAGTAATCATGTCAAATATAATTATGCATGGAAATATAACAAAGAGGTTACAGGAGATAAGGCTGAAAAAGAGGCTTCTGAAGATTTTCTTGAAAATCTTGGCGATGTTATCAAAGAATATGATACAAATCTTATTATGAGTGGCAATAATGAGATTATGAACATATCTGATTATCTTCCAAGATACACTAACAAGGCTGTTAATTTCACAGGAGATGATATGGGTTCAGATAAGGCAACAATTATGCTTTTTGACTATATTGTAGTGGTTGTAATTGCATTTGTATTCGCTGTTACAACATCTAACACAATCAGTCAGGAGGCAGGGGTTATCGGAACTCTCCGCGCATCAGGTTATAAGAGAAGTGAGATTGTAAGACATTACATGGTTCTTCCTGTTGCTGTAACACTGGTTGCTGCTGTTGTTGGTAATATACTTGGCTACACTCTTCTGGAGAAGTTTTTTGTAAATGTGTATTATAACAGCTACAGCCTGTGTACTTACACGACACTGCTTAATGCAGAAGCATTTGTTGATACGACAGTTGTTCCAATTATTATTATGTTTGTTGTTAATCTTATTGTGCTTGAAAAGAAGCTCCGGCTTTCTCCGCTTAAGTTCTTAAGACATGAGCTTACTAACAGAAAGAGAAAGAAGCTTATAAAGTTAAGTCACAAGCTTCCTTTCATGACAAGATTCAGATTAAGGATAATGTTCCAGAATATACCTAATTATCTGACATTGTTCTTAGGAATACTGATTGCAGGTGCACTTGTTGTATTCAGCATCATGTTTGAACCGCTTATTGATGATTATGCTGATGTTGTTAAGAAGTCACAGATATGTGATTATCAGTATGTGTTAAAAAGTCAGGCAGAAACTGATGTTTCTGGTGCAGAAAAGTACTGTGTGACATCGCTTGATACAACTGATGAAAAATACATGACAGATGATATTATGATATATGGTATTCAGGATAATAGCAAGTACGTTGATATAGATATCAAGGATGATGAGATACTTGTTTCTAACGGAGTAATGGTTAAATTCGGACTTAAAAAGGGCGATACATTTAAACTGAAAGATCCGTATTCAGATAATGAGTATGAATTCACAATAGCAGGAAGTTATAAATATGATGCTGCACTTGCAGTATTCATGACAAGAAAAAACTTTATTGATACATTTGACAAGGCTGATAATTACTTCACTGGATACTTCACAGACAAGAAGCTGACAGATATTGATAACAAATATGTTGCTTCAATAGTTACATATGAAGACCTTATCAAAGTGTCTAACCAGATGAAGGTTTCAATGGGCGAGATGATGTATATATTGAAGTATTTTGGAATTATAATGTTCGTACTTCTTATGTATCTGTTATCAAAGCAGATTATTGAAAAGAATGCACAGTCAATTTCAATGACTAAGATTCTTGGTTTTAAGAATGGAGAGATTGGCGGACTGTATATTGTAGCTACTTCAATTATGGTAGTTATATCACTGGTTGTTTCTGTACCTATAGTAAATGCTATGCTTAAATGGACCTTCTCATCATATCTGTACACTTCGATGACTGGATATATTCCATACATGGTAAGAAGAAGCTGCTTTGTTGATATGGTTATTCTTGGAATTGTATGCTATGCGGTTGTTGCTGTGCTTCAGCTTGTGAAGATTTCTAAGATTCCTAAGACAGATGCACTTAAGAATGTGGAGTAAAACCAGAATTTACCTGTTGACAATACAAAAATAATTTAATAATATACTAACAAACAGTGAGTAGCATTACAGCATAAATCCGACTGTAATGGGACTCACTGTTTTTTTTTATGCAAAAAACACCATTGCAGTAGGAAAAGGAGGCAACAATGAAACTGAAAAAACAGTACGACTGCAATCTTGTTATGATGAATGATCTTATTGGTGGAAAATGGAAATTAAGGATTTTGTGGCATATTATGAATACAGCAGAAGGCGGGCGTCATTTATTTCACAGAATGTCGGTGCAGGTAACGAAAAGAGAGCCAAGAAAGCCATGTTTTGAGGTATTGGTGTCGGTCTTGTGATAGGCTGCATAGTATTCGTGCTTGTAATGTTTAAGGGCAACCTTCTTACAGCAATATTTACAACTGATGAGGCTGTTATACAGAATGGTTATGACTATCTTAATAGCTTTGCTTTAGAGACAATTGTTACAGCAATCTTATTCAGCATGATTGGTTACTTTAATGGACATGACAAGACAGTATGGGTAATGATTCAGGGACTTGTTCAGACCTTGCTTGTCCGTCTGCCATTTGCATATTATATGAGTATCCAGCCGGATACTAATCTTACAAAGATTGGTTTATCTGCGCCTGTTGCAACTATTTTCGGAATTGTGTTAAATGTGGTATTCTATATCTGGTGTAACAGAAAAGATAAGGCAAAGCACAATGAATAATGATAAGAAATATCAATAAATATGTTTTGCAATGTGAAATATTGACATGAAAATTTAAAGATAATATACTCATAGCTGGTTTTAGCGTAATATACAGCGAATGTAAATAATAATATATGGCTGTCAGTAATGGCAGCCTTTATTTAAAAACACAGGTTAGTACTGTCTTACTCTGAATAGTGCTATATACTGAAACCTATATTGCGCACCAGTTTCCTGACAAATGTGTTGCAACAGCCATACTAATCGCGCTTGCAATTCTTCTTTTAGTGTTTGACTGGAGATTAGGACTTCTGTGCCTTATTCCAGTAATAATCGCATTTGCAGTAATGAGCTGCATGATGTGAGAAAACATGAAAAAGAAGATGGCAGAGTACCAGAATGCATTGGAAGAAATGTCTAGCGAGGCCGTTGAATATGTAAGAGGAATTCCAGTTGTCAAGACATTTGGACAGTCAGTATTCTCGTTCAATAGATTCAGGGATTCTATCAAGAAATATGAGAAGTGGACAATAGCATACACAAAGGATTTAAGGATTCCAATGATGGGTATACTGCTGCAATTAACGCTGTATTTGCAATTCTTATTGCGGGAACATTCCTTTTTGGGGGAATTAAGAGCGGTACAGTAAACAACACATTTTTACTGAATCTGATGTTTTATATAATTATTACGCCTATTATTACAGTCACACTTACTAAAATGATGTATGCAGGCGAGAATACAATGATTGTCGAGGACGCGCTATCAAGAATCAATGGTATATTAGACAGAAAGCCATTAGAGCAGGAAACTGATAAGAAGCATCCTGCTGATACTTCTATTACATTTGAAAATGTATCATTCAGATATCCGGGTGCGGCAGATGACGCACTGCATGATGTGACTCTAAAGATAAATGCTGGTGAACAGGTAGCATTTGTCGGACCTTCCGGCGGTGTAAATGTTAAAAACATTGATGAGAAAGAGCTTATGGATACAGTATCTTTCGTATTTCAGGACAGCCACCTGCTTAAGATGTCCATAATGGATAATGTCCGTATGGGAAAGAAAGATGCCACAAGGCAGGAGGTTATGGAGGCATTAAAGAATGCCCAGTGTGGTGATATTATTGAGAAACTTCCAGATGGCACAGACACAGTAATCGGTTCTAAAGGAACTTACCTGTCAGGCGGTGAAGCTCAGAGAATTGCTATTGCAAGACAGTAATGATAATAACTCACAGAATGAGAACAGTAGCAGACGCCGACAAGATAGTAGTACTAAAAGAAGGCAAAGTAGCCGAAACCGGCAACCCAGAAGAACTAATGTCAAAGAACGGAATATACAAAAACATGGTAACTACCTAGCTAGCCGCCACCAACTGGAGCCTATAGTATCTCTTATATAGGGCGAACACATACTTCCGACAGGTGTTGTTTAGGGTCTGGCTCGATTTATTACAAGCTGTGTGGGAGTCGATGCCGCTGTATACAAAAGGTCGGCTGGAAAAATCTCGTTCAAGCGAAGCGCGTTTGATTTTCGCAGCCGTAAAAAACTATATAGACAGAGGCATTTACTCCCACTAAGCGAAGTAATCCATGAGAGAATATGCCTTAAATTAACCTTTGGCTGAAGGGGTTGTCACGCTGCCACATCACATCGTTATAAGATAAGATGCAAGTACATGATACAGCCCACCCTCTCAAGGAGCATCTTGGCAACATATATATTGATTTCATTATCTTCAACAAGAAGAATCCTGGCATCCTTAAGACTTTCTCTGTGTACATTTTCAGATGTGCCAACAACATCAGCCGGATTGGCAAGTGGAAAATACATATCAATTGTGAACTCAGTTCCCACATTTAATTCACTCTTCACAGAAATAGTACCATCCATAGCGTCAACGAGGCTCTTTACAATAGGAAGACCAAGTCCGGTGCTGTTAGAGTTGTCTGTAAGTTTGGAACGCTCCTGTGAAAATGCATCATACATATGAGGGATAAATTCAACCATTCCACCAGATGGGGTAAACTTGGAAGCGTTAGATAAAAGGTTAAAGAATATCTGATTAATTGCGTTCATAGGAGTTCTTATATCATGGCTCATGTCAGCTTAAAGAATAATCCGGAAGCGCAAAAATATCTGTTTCAATATGCCACATAAATCCCCCAAAAAACATTAGTAAACACGAAAACAATAAGCTATAATTAAGTTTAACATACTATGAGTGGAAAAGTAACAAAAATATAAAAATATGTCTGTTAAGATATTTGCCACAATATGTAATGCATGTTATAATAACTGACATTAATACAAAGAAGGATTTCGTGAAAGAAATAAGGTCAGATTATGTTAACATATTCATTTGAGAATATCGGAAAAGAAGCGTTATATGAATATTTATACAAATGTATCAAGAAAGATATAATTGAGGGAAGGCTTGCGAAGGGAGAGCATCTTCCGTCAAAGAGAACACTGGCTGTCAATCTTGGAATAAGCACTATAACAGTAGAGAATTCATATGGTCAGCTTATGAGTGAAGGATATATATATTCTGTTCCCAAGAAAGGCTATTATGTTTCAGATATTTCAGGAGTGGCAAAGATAAAGCCTGTAAAGTATGAGGTGCCTGAAATAATTGTAAATGAACAGCCTAAGTATAAGTCAGATTTATCATCCAACAGGACAGATCCTGAAAGCTTTCCATTTGCAACATGGGCGAAGCTTATGAGAAAGGTTATAACAGATAAACAGGACGAGCTGATGAAAATCTCACCAAGCGAGGGAACATGGGAATTGAGGAAAGCGATTGCAATGCATCTAGCTTCATTCCGTGACATGCAGGTAGCACCAGAACAGATAATAATAGGAGCTGGAACAGAGTATATGTATGGACTGCTGATACAGCTTCTTGGAAGAGACGAGATATATTGCGTTGAGAATCCTGGATATGCCAAGATTGCAAGAATATATGCAAGCAATAATGTGAAGTGTTGTTATGCGGATATGGATGAGGAAGGAATGAAGCCTGATGCAGTACGGGAATGTAATGCGGATATTGTCCATATAAGTCCGACACATCATTATCCTACAGGAATTACAATGCCTGTAAGCAGGCGCTTTGAGCTTCTTGCGTGGGCTAATGAACATAGTGACAGATATATAATAGAAGATGACTACGATTCAGAATTCAGAATGACAGGAAAGACAATTCCTACTATGAAAAGCATAGATATAAGTGAAAAGGTTATATATATGAATACATTTTCAAGGACACTTACGCCTACGATACGTATCAGTTATATGGTATTACCTCCGCATCTTGCAGCACTTTATCATCAGAAGCTTAACTTCTATGCCTGTACAGTTTCTAATTTTGAACAATACACACTGGCAGCTTTTATTAATGAGGGATATTTTGAAAAACATCTGAACAGGATGAGACTGTTTTATACAAGGCAGAGAGAAGCTGTCCTTTCAGTGCTAAGAGAAGAACAGAACAGGAGTGTTGGCAGAGTAAGAGAGGCAGATTCAGGATTACATTTTATCCTTGAATTAAATACAGACCTTTCAGATGATGAGGTTAAGAGAAGACTTGAAGCAGACGGAATTCATATAAATGCATTGTCAGAGTATTATCATAATCAGAGACGTGCAGACAGTCACAGCTTTGTTATAAGCTACTCTAATATAAAAATAGACAGCTTCAGGCTGGCATGTAGTAAAATAGCCGGATTAAAATGTAACGACTGAAACAGGAACTGTTCACGGGTTGCAAATAATGCCAATAAGCTGTAAAATTATTGTGTATCATTTGTAAATTATGTGAGAGGGTTTTAACAAAAGTATGGTTGATTACAGCATTTTTCCGCTTGATGATGATATTAAATACAAGCTTGCACAATTAGAGATTAGCTATGCATTTCAGCCTATATTTTATGCCGATGGCAGGGAAATATATGCGCATGAGGCTCTTATGAGACCTAAGAATATCTCAGTTACAGATTTAATTGAAGAATTCAGGCAAAAGGATGATCTTCATACACTGGAGGTTGCTACGATATTTGGAGCTGTGCAGTGTTATGCTAAGCGAGGATATCATTCATATATTGCAATCAATTCTTTTCCGGCAGAGTCATTCACAGATGAAGAACAGGCTATATTTGATAAGTTCTATGCAGATGTTCTTGGAAATAAGGGAATAATAGAGATTCTGGAATATACTGCTCTTGATGTTGAAAAGTGGCAGTCCAAGAAAGGAACAATTAACAGGAGCAGATTCAATATTGCACTCGATGATTTTGGTACAGGAAATAATAATATGATGGCGGTAGATATATTTTCCCCACATATAGTAAAGCTGGACAGAAGCCTTATTACAGGAATTGAGGATGATGTTGATAAGCAGGAATATTATTTCTATTGCAGGGATAATTTTCACAGAAGAGGAATTAAAGTTCTTGGTGAAGGAATTGAATCAAGGGAAGAGTATGAATTCCTCAGAGATAATGGCATAGATTATGTTCAGGGATTCTATCTTGGAAGACCGGAATAGTTAGGGGCTGCAGTTTATATTTTTTTAGAAATACTTTATATAATATATATTAACATATTTGAGTTGATGTTATATTATGATGGAGTAAAGAAAACATTTTTTCTCCCTCATATTTAAAAAGAGCGATGGCAGAGTGAGTTTTTCCATCGCTCTTTTTTTGTTAAGAAATAAAATATATCACTTAAAATATAATACTTGCATTTTTATATATAAATATTACAATATAAGTAACTTGAAACGGGTTTCAAAAGGAATAATGCACAAATAATGTATTCAGGGGTGTGTGCGTGATTTTGAAAGCATTATATGAAACCTACGTCCGGACAGGAGATGTGCCTATGGCAAGTATAAGGGATGTTGCAAGAATTGCAGGAGTATCGCCAGCGACAGTGTCGAGGGTAATGAATGGTACTGCGAATGTGGATGCGGATAAGACAAAGCGGGTTTATGATGCTATCAGGAAGACAGGATTTGTTCCTAACGAAGTGGCAAGGTCGCTTTTTAAGAAATCGGCTAAGCTTATAGGACTTATTATACCAAGCATAACTAATCCATTTTTTACAGAGCTTGCAGATGCTGTGGAGAAGGCAGCAGATGAAAAGGGCTTCAGGGTGGTTTACTATAATACGGATAATAAACCGGAAAAAGAGAAGATGGCAGTTGGAATGTTAAAGTCCATGAATGCAGATGGAATAATAATTACATCTAATAATCAGGAACTTATAGATGTGATTGATAAAAGTGGCATGTCAGTCGTAATGATTGACAGGAACATGTCTTCGGAAAGTACATATACACTTATAACAAGTGACCATTATTATGGCGGGCAGCTCGCATCTAAGTGTCTTATAGAAAGTGGATGTAAGAATATTGTCTGTATCCGTGGGGAACAGAATATTTCAAGTGCAAGAGACCGATTTGTCGGCTTTTCTGATGTATGCAGAGAGAATGGACTGGAGATCAGATATATTGATTGTGAGCATGATTTTACATATGAAGGAGATATTGTTACAGCTATCAGGAATATAAGTCCCAATGCTGATGGTATATTTGCGTGTAATGACATGATGGCATTATCTGTATATAAGCAGCTTACACTTAATGGAATAAGGGTTCCACAGGATATATCTATAGTTGGTTTTGACAATGTTATGCTTTCACAGCTGGTAACGCCAGAGATAACCACTATTGCACAGCCTATTGATAAGATGGGAAGGATAGCAGTACAGGTTATAACAGGAGAACAGATTTCACAGAAAGCATTTGTGTATAAGCCGGAGCTGATAAAACGTGATACAACTAAATAAAAGGAGTGGTAGTTTATGAAAAAATAAGGGATTTTAAACAGTGATATTTCAAGAGTTTTATCTTACATGGGACACACAGATACCATTGCTATAGGTGACTGCGGACTTCCAATCCCGGATGAAACAGAAAGGATTGATCTTGCACTTACATTTGGAGTTCCATCATTTATTGATGTGTTAAAATGCGTTGTTTCAGACTGCAAGGTGGAAAAAATCACACTGGCAGAAGAGATTAAGGAACAGAACAAGAAAGTGTTAGAACAGGTGGAAGATATATTTAAAGATATGGACGTAGAGATATGTTTTGTACCGCATGAAGAATTAAAGAGACAGACTAAGGATTGCAAGGCTGTTATAAGGACAGGGGAAACAACTCCTTATGCCAATATAATTCTTCAGTCTGGCTGCATATTTGCCTGATTTACAAGGGGGTGTTGTGAATGAATATTGTAATGAAGGGCATTGATAAAGCATTTGGAAACAATAAGGTGCTTAAGAATGCCGGATTTGAGCTGGCTGATGGTGAGGTGCATGCACTTATGGGTGAGAATGGTGCCGGAAGAACAGAGATTATGCAGGCAATATTTGGCAACCTGCCTTGTGAGAAGGGGAATATATATTAATGGTGAAAAGGTTGTTATTAAGAAGCCGGCACAGGCTATTAAGGCGGGAATTGGTTTTATAACTGAGGACAGAAAAACTGAGGGACTTCTTCTTGAAAAGAGCATAACTGACAATATTGAGATTGCTAATCTTGGAAAGGTATCTGTCAAGGGAGTAATCAGGAAAGATAAGAAGAAGTCGCTTGTGTTACAGTCAATTGAAGAGTTCAGGATCAAATGCTTTAACGACTCGCAGGAATGTGGAAGTCTTAGCGGAGGTAACCAGCAGAAGGTTGTTCTTGCCAAGTGGGTACATACAGATCCTAAGATTCTTATTCTTGACGAGCCAACAAGAGGAGTAGATATAGGTGCCAAAAAAGAAATATACAATGTTATTAACGATATGGCAGCCAAGGGTGTTGCAATTATCATGGTATCATCAGAACTCCCAGAAGTGCTTGGTATGAGTGACAGAATTCTTGTTGCAGGAACACTTCTTGGAATGGTAAGCGGATTCCTTGTGACTAAAGGAAGACTACAGCCATTCATTGCAACACTTATTACAATGACAGCATATAGAGGCTTTGCACTTATTCTTACTAATGGTAAGCCAGTATCAAGACTTGCAGCTAATATAAGCAGTTCATCTGGAGCATTTTTATTTAAGGTACTTGGAAAGGGAAAGCTTGTATTAGGACCTGATGATATTATATCAATTCCAATTCCCGTTATAATTCTTATTGTTGCTTTTGCAGTTATGTATTTTGTGCTTCATCATACAACATTTGGCAAGAGAATATATGCTACAGGAAGTAATGAAAAGTGTGCCAGACTGCTAACTTTAACAGAACAGAAGGAATGACTGTTATGGAGAATATGCTTCAGGCTGATGGTGATATCAAGGCAGTATTTGCAGCTAATGATGAGATGGCACTTGGTGCAGTTGAGGCAATTTCTGGAGCTGGCAAGAATATAATGGTAGTTGGATTTGATGCTACGGATGATGATATTGCAGCTATTAAGGCTGGAAGAATTGCAGCAACAGTTGCACAGCAGCCAGAACTTATTGGACAGACAGCTGTTGAGAATGCAATTAAACTTATCAATGGAGAGACAATTCCTGAATCAATTCCTGTTGAGGTAACACTTATTACCAAGGATAATGCGTCTTAAGGAGGTTATATGAAAGTATTGAATATAGGTTCACTAAACCTTGATTATGTATATTCTGTTCCACATATTGTAGGTGCTGGAGAAACTCTTGCAAGCCGTGATATGAACATATATCTGGGCGGTAAAGGAATCAACCAGTCAATTGCATTAGCTAAAGCTGGTGCAAATGTATATCATTGTGGAATGATTGGTGATGATGGTATGGTATTTTTAGATGCGTGCAGGGAATATGGAGTTAATGCAGACTATATAAGACAGATTGATACTAAGACAGGACACGCAATTATACAGATTGATGATAATGCCCAAAACTGTATTCTTATATATGGCGGCGCCAACCAGCAGCTTACCAAGGAATTCATTGATGATGTAATTGACAGATTTGATAAGGGCGATGTATTACTTTTGCAGAATGAGGTCAATGACATAGCATACATTGTAGATAAGGCATACGAGAAAGGTCTAACTATTGCCCTTAATCCATCACCTTATAATGAGAAGTTAGATGCAGTTGATATGAGTAAGATAAGTATCTTTCTTCTTAATGAAGTCGAAGGAGAGCAGATTACAGGAAAGAAAGAGCCTGATGAGATAATTAAGAGTCTGATTGAGCATTTTCCGGAAGCAAGAATAGTTCTTACTCTAGGAGGTGACGGCGCTGTATATGCTGACAAAGATACCCAGATTACCCAGCCGGTATTCAAGGTTGATGCAGTTGACACAACTGCGGCAGGGGATACATTTACAGGATATTTTCTTGCTGGAATCATAGAAGGCATGCCGATTGCAGATGTTTTAAGAATGAGTGCAAAGGCGTCTTCGATTGCAGTTACAAGGAAAGGTGCGATACCATCAATTCCATATAGAAAAGAAGTTGAATATTAGGAAAATGTGCAGGATGTCAATTAGGGGTGTCCTGCACTTGTCATGTGTGCTACAATATTTATTGATAAGAATTATCAATAATGACTTAGGAAGATTATTTAGAAAAGGAAAACACACATGAAGTTAAATGAACTTAGGATTGGACAGTGTGCAAGAATTACCGAAGTAGGTGGTGAAGGCGCATTAAGACAGCATTTTCTTGATATGGGTGTAATTCCGGGCGCGGAAGTTACGCTTGTAAAACTGGCACCCATGGGTGACCCAATGGAATTACAGATACATGGCTATGAACTGACTCTTCGTGTTGCAGATGCGGGAGAAATTACAATAGAACCTATTGATGAGAGAACAAGGAAACACGAAAGACCTGACCGGATATATAAATCAGAGCACCCAGGTCTTGGAGAAACCGGTAAATATCATTCCAAGGGTGACGGGGAAAAGCTTCCTGATGGAACAAAGCTTACATTTGCACTGGTAGGCAATCAGAATTGCGGAAAGACAACACTGTTCAACCAGCTTACAGGATCTAACCAGCATGTTGGTAACTTTCCGGGAGTTACAGTTGACTGCAAAAGCGGCATGATTAAGGGACATGAGAATACGTCAGTAACAGATTTACCAGGTATATATTCTATGTCTCCATACAGCAGTGAGGAGATTGTTTCAAGAAATTTTGTACTTAATGAGAAGCCAAAGGCGATTATTAATATTGTTGATGCAACTAATATTGAAAGAAACATGTATCTTACAATGCAGCTTTTAGAGATGGATGTTCCTATGGTGCTTGCACTTAACATGATGGACGAGGTAGTTGGCAATTCAGGTTCTATTGATATTAACGGCATGGAAAATATGCTTGGAATACCAGTTATTCCTATATCTGCTGCTAAGAATGAAGGAGTTGACGAGCTTATAAGACATGCACTTCATATCGCAGAGTATCAGGAGAAGCCGGCAAGAAAGGATTACTGTGACGAGAATGATTTTGGAGGAGCGGTACACAGATGTATTCACGCGGTTATTCATCTTATAGAAGATCATGCAAAGAGGGCTGATATTCCGGTAAGATTTGCTGCAAGCAAGATTATTGAAGGCGATCCTCTTATATTAAATCTGTTACAGCTTGATGAGAATGAAAAAGAAATGCTTGAGCATATTGTACTTCAGATGGAGACTGAGCGAGGTCTTGACAGAAGTGCGGCAATAGCAGATATGAGATTTACATTTATAGAGAAGATATGCGAAGCTAATGTCGTTAAACCTAAGGCAAGCAAGGAAAGAATACGAAGCCAGAAGATTGATAAGATTCTTACCGGCAAATATACAGCGATACCTTGTTTTGTGGCGATTATGCTTGCAATATTCTTTCTTACATTTAATGTGATAGGTGCATTTTTACAGAATGTTCTGCAGATGGGAATTGATGCACTGACTAGCGTTGTCGATAATGCACTTGCGGCAGCAGGTGTGAATAAGGTTATTCACAGTCTTGTAATTGATGGAATATTTGCGGGTGTTGGCTCTGTGCTTTCATTTCTGCCTATTATTGTTACACTGTTTTTCTTCCTGTCGCTTATGGAAGACAGCGGCTATATCGCAAGAGTAGCATTTTTTATGGATAAGCTGTTAAGAAAGATTGGTTTGTCAGGCAGAAGTATAGTGCCTATGCTTATTGGATTCGGATGTACTGTTCCTGCGGTTATGGCAACAAGGACACTTCCGAGTGAAAGAGACAGGAAGATGACAATTCTTCTTACTCCATTTATGAGCTGTTCAGCCAAGCTGCCAATATATTCATTCTTTGTAAGTGCATTTTTCCCGGGAAAGGGAGCACTTATAATGGGTGGATTATATTTCTTTGGAATTATTATGGGAATTCTTGTGGCACTGCTTTATAAGGGAACATTATTCAAGGGAGAAGCTGTGCCATTCGTTATGGAACTTCCTAATTACAGACTTCCTGGAATGAAAAATGTTTTGCAGTTATTATGGGAGAAAGCAAGAGATTTCCTGCAGAGAGCGTTCACAGTTATATTTGTTGCGACTGTAATTGTCTGGTTTTTACAGAGCTTTAATCTGCACCTTAATCTTGTTACAGATTCAAAGGACAGCATACTTGCACTTATTGCAGGAATTATCGCACCTGTATTCGCACCTTTGGGACTTGGCGACTGGAGAATATGTACATCGTTGCTGTGCGGTGTCATGGCAAAGGAAAGTGTCGTATCAACAATGCAGATACTTTTCGGAACAGGCATACAGACAGCACTTTCGACAGCCGGAGCAGCCGCAATGCTTGTATTCAGCCTCTTGTACACACCTTGTATTGCAGCAATTGCATCAGTAAAGCGTGAACTTGGCGGAAAATGGGCTGTTATAATGGTTGTATGGCAGTGTCTGATTGCGTGGGTAATGGCATTTGTTGTGCATGGGGTAGTGATGCTGTTCTGATTAATACATAATTAAATTATAAATACGCATATTATATGTATCTTTAATTATAAGGAGACCTATAATATGCGTATTATTTTTTATGATTCAAAAAGTTACGATAAGCAGTCTTTTGACAAAGCACTGAGACATTTTAGTGAAATATCAATTGAGTATATGGTTGCTGATTTAGATGCGAGGACAGCGGTGTACAGCAAAGGTTATGATGCTGTGTGTGCATTTGTTAATTCTGTTATTGATGCAGATGTATTGAAGATTCTTTATGATAACGGAATCAGGCTGGTACTTATGAGGTGTGCAGGATTTAATAATGTTGATGTTAATGAGGCTGACAGGCTTGGAATAACTGTGATGAGAGTGCCAGGATATTCGCCAGAGGCGGTTGCAGAGCTTGCTATGGGGCTTGCACTTGCTGCACAGCGAAGGATTCACAAAGCGTACATTAAAGTACGGGAGAATAATTTCAGCCTTCAGGGACTTACAGGTGTAACACTTCATGGAAAAACTGCGGGAATTGTTGGGACAGGTAAGATTGGAGCGGCAATGTGCCGTATATGCAGAGGATTTGGAATGAAGGTTCTTGCCTATGACAAATATCATAATGAAAGCCTTGATTTTGTTGAGTATGTGGAGCTTGACAGGCTGCTTTCTGAAAGTGACCTGATATCACTTCATTGTCCGCTTGATGATTCAACTTACCATCTAATTGATGATAAAACTATAGATATGATGAAAAATGGAGTGATATTAGTAAATACTTCAAGAGGTGCAATAGTTAATACAGACGCACTTATCAAGGGTATAAGGGATATGAAGTTTCATGCAGTCGGGCTTGATGTGTATGAGGAAGAGTCTGATTATGTGTTTGAAAATCTTGAGGATGATATACTGCAACATTCAATAACGGCAAGGCTTCTGTCATTCCCGAATGTTATCGTAACTTCACATCAGGGTTTTCTTACAGAGGAGGCGCTTGATGCCATAAGCGAAACAACATTAAGAAATGCGGAAGCATTTATTTCAGGTGACATTACTGGTGAAAATGTGGTAAAATAACATAAGATTATGCTAAAAGCAAGGAGCGGATGCTTATTCTGGGACTTATTAATATGCATGTTCATCTTGCAGGCAATGGAAAGCCTCAGAAGAAGCACTTGTGCAGGTTGATGTTGCAAAAAAACAGAAAGTTGATCTTATTAAGCTTATTATTACAGGCGGTGTACTTGATGCAAAGGCTAAGGGCGTGCCAGGTGAGTTAAAGATGAAGCCTGATGATGAGATAATACATTTGTTTAAGGAGAATAATGCATTTTTATGTACAACATTATCACCTGCACTGCCATATGCACTTTTTGACAGAAGCGTATCTAATGCGTCAGAGGTTGAACAGTACAATGGCAATATCGTGTTTGAGGGAATCAAGGAATGTGCTAAGGCTGTAATTGATAATGATATTCCGGTTGTGCTTGGTAATGATGTGGGATGTCCGTGGATTACACAGTATGATTTTTGGAGAGAGCTTTATTATTTTCACAAATATGTGGGAGTCAGCAATGCATTTGCATTATACACAGCTACGCTTAACAGTGCAGTAATGGCAGGAATCGGTAGAGATACAGGTTCTGTTGAAGCCGGTAAATGTGCTGACCTGATTGTGACTAAGAATAATCCATTAGATGATCTTCGGGCACTACGCAATGTGGACTTAGTCATGGCAAGAGGAAGATTGTATAATAATCCAAAGTTTAAAACGAAAAATATTGTCACTAAAGAACTGGATAAATTTTGCGATTTATGTTAATTTTATTAAAGAATTTTACTTAAAGGAATAAGATTATGAAGATAGGATTTGATAACGACAAATATTTAAAAATGCAGTCTGAGCATATTAAGGAGAGAATTGCCAAGTTTGACAATAAGTTATATCTTGAATTTGGCGGAAAGCTGTTTGATGATTACCATGCATCAAGAGTCCTTCCAGGTTTTAAACCGGATTCAAAGCTTCAGATGCTTTTACAGTTAAAGGATCAGGCGGAGGTTGTTATAGCAATCAGCGCAGAAGATATTGCAAGCAACAAGATTCGTGGTGATTATGGTATTACTTATGATCAGGAAGTGTTAAGACTTATTGACGCATTTACAGAATACGGACTTTTCGTTGGAAGTGTATGCATTACCAAGTACTTCCAGCAGCCGGATGTTGATAATTTCATTAAGGTGTTAGATGCACATGGAATTAAGAATTTCAAGCATTACAAGATTGCAGGATATCCTAATGATGTTGCCAAGATTGTAAGTGACGAAGGATACGGAAAGAATGAATTTATTGAGACAAGCAGACCGCTTGTAGTTGTTACTGCACCGGGACCGGGAAGCGGAAAGATGGCTACATGTCTTTCACAGCTTTACCATGAATATAAGCATGGCGTTAAGGCAGGATATGCCAAGTTTGAGACATTCCCAATCTGGAATATTCCACTTAAGCACCCTGTTAATCTTGCTTATGAGGCAGCTACAGCAGACCTTAACGATGTTAATATGATTGATCCTTTCCATTTGGAAGCATACGGAAAGACAACAGTTAATTATAACAGAGATATTGAGATATTCCCTGTACTTAATGCAATGTTTGAACTTATTGCCGGCGAGAGTCCATACAAGTCACCAACAGACATGGGCGTTAATATGGCTGGTAACTGTATTGTTGATGATGAGGCATGCCGTTATGCTTCTAATATGGAGATTATCAGAAGATACTACAAATGTTTATGTGACCAGAAGAAAACTGGTGTTAATAGTCAGGAAATATACAAGATTGAGCTTTTAATGAATCAGGCTGGAATAACAACTTCTTCAAGACCAGTTGTTAATGCTGCACTTGAAAAGTCAGCAAAGAACGGCGACAAGCCGGCAGTTGCAATTGAGTTGGAAGATGGAACAGTTGTTACTGGAAAGACAGGGGATCTGTTAGGTGCTGCGTCATCAGCATTGCTTAATGCATTAAAGCAGCTTGCAGGAATTGAGGATTCAGTTGATCTGTTATCACCGGAGTCAATCAGTCCTATCCAGACATTAAAGACTAATTATCTTGGCAGCAGGAATCCAAGACTTCATACCGATGAAATCCTTATTGCACTTTCATCATCAGTTGTAGCCAATCCTTTAGCTGATAAGGCATTAAAGCAGATTCCTAAGCTTTATGGCTGTGATGTCCATTCAACAGTTATTCTTTCATCGGTTGATAAGGATACATTTAAGAGGCTCGGCATGAATCTTACATGTGAGCCAGCTTATGAGGAAGAGAAAAGATTTCATAAAAACTAATACTTAGATTTAACTATAGTGTGTGAAAACAAGGCGTTTTAATTAAACATGTTTTCACACACTTTTTTTGTATATATTTGACGCACGACAAATAAAGGAGGCATGGCTATGGATAATAAAGTGATATTAGAAAAGCAGGATCTGACATAGAGATAGAAGGTAATATATATAATACTTATCTGTGCTCTTCAGATGAGTTAAAGAAGCGTGGAGAGAGCAAAATGGCGCTGGATGATTATTATCGTGCTAATGCTTTGGAGAAGGAATCACATTATGATTTCTGTGTCCGCTGTGGCTGGAAAGATTATATAGATACTATGATTGCAGTAGATTATATTATACTTAACAGAGACAGACATGGAGCTAATATAGAAGTACTGAGGAATGCAAGAGCACATGCGCTGAGAATAGCACCATTATTTGACCATGGATTAACACTGATGTATTCATGTATGACAGATAAAGATGCAGAAGCATTTGATATATTAGAAGATAAGCGATGCCAGAATTTTATAGGAACATATTCATGTTTTGATAATCTTAAGCTGATAAAGAAAAGTAAAAATGTATTTAGTGAAAGTCTGAAACCAGATGATAAAGAGTACATTTTTGATGGGTTGGAAAATGTATTATCAGATGTTTTTATTGAGAAAATCTGGAACATGATATATGAGAGGTATAAGATATATGAAAATCTTTGAAATTATTGATGAAGAAAATAATATGTCAATTGGAGTGTTACAGTACTATGAAAAACAGAAAAACTGTATTATTGAATTGCAGGCAAACTTAGATGAGTGGACTGCGCCATTATTGTTCACTTCATATGTTAATAAGCATATATATACAATGCCAAGAGATATTAGTTTTATGTGGCAAACAGCTTAATGCTTTGCCGGATTATGTAATTGAGAGAAAGAAAAGAAACATTATAGATTGTGTAACATTAGATAATAATGTTTTATTATGCTTTTTTGCAGATGATTCCACAAAGAAAATAGATTTGCATATGCTGGAATATGTTAAAGTAGTAGACAAGATAATTAAGAATAAGTCTTTGTATGAATCTGGAATGGTGGGAACAGATGGCTATTTTGCAACATTTAATGATTCTATAGATATTCCGTCTGATATTCTTTATAAAGCAGGAGCAGTTGGGTACTGTTAAAGAAGAAGTACGGGGAAGTCTTTATTTAAAAGGCGAAGTTGTGAGCAAAAAATGGTAAAATCTTATTGACACACATGCAGGCATTTGATATTATTTATCAAGTAATTTAATATTCCATGAGGGAGTAGTTAGCGCGAAAGTGTGATTTGTCAACATTCTGATTATAATTAAAGAGTATAATCTGGCAAATCTTAAATAATGAGACTCATGTATATCAATTACACACCTGATATAACATCAGATGTTAATTGATATACATGAGTTTTTTTTTATCTGCTGGATTACTTGTAATGGCAGGAGTTTTTGCTGATGACACTTTGTGGATGGATAAAAGGAGAAAGATATGGAAAAATTAATTAACAATTCACCATTTGCTCTTGTACTTGTATTTCTTGTAATTGGTTTTGTACTGCTTATTAAAGGTGCGGACTTTTTCGTAGAAGGAAGTTCAAGTGTAGCAAAGAGACTTCATGTTCCGTCTATTATTATCGGACTTACAATTGTTGCAATGGGAACATCGCTGCCAGAAACAGCAGTTAGTGTATCGGCATCAATTACAGGAAACAATGAGCTTGCAGTAAGTAATGTAGTAGGTTCTAACATATTTAATCTGATGGTAGTCATTGGTGTGTGTGCAATGATTGCTACAGTAAATGTTGCAAAAGAAACAATAAACAGGGATATACCTCTTTCACTTATATGTGCAGGACTCCTGATGCTTTTAGGAATTCTCGGACTTGGTGATAAGTCTGGTATGACACTTGGGCATATTGATGGTGTAATATTCCTTTGCGTGTTTGCAGGATACATTATATACATGATTAAGATTGCGTTAAAGGCAAGTAAAGAAGGCAAGAAAGTAGAGATAGAAGGCGGTTCTGATGAAGATATCAAGTTGGTTTCAGTTCCTCTTAGTATTTTGTTTATTGTTGGAGGTGCCGCTGCGATTGCAGTTGGTGGAGACATTACTGTAGATGCTGCTTCAAGAATAGCAAGTGATCTTGGAATGAGCCAGACACTTATTGGACTTACAATCGTTTCAATAGGAACATCACTTCCAGAACTTGTAACTTCAATAGTTGCAGCCAGAAAGAACGAAGTCGACATGGCACTTGGAAATGCAATTGGTTCAAATGTATTTAATATACTTATGGTACTTGGTATTGCATCAGCAATCAGTCCAATCAGCATAATTACTGAGAATATTATTGATCTGTGTGTGCTTATTGTATTTACAATATGTGTATGGATATTTGCTGGAACAAAGAAGAAAATTGGAAGAATTGAAGGATTTACAATGGTTGCTCTTTACGCAATATATGCAGTTTATATAATAATAAGATAAATGAGGTAACATACAAATGTTGTTATTTTTTAAAGTATTTTTTACTGAATTCATAGCTGAGATGGGGGATAAAACACAGCTTATGCTTATTGCTCTCACATCAAAATACAAGTTAAGAGACATTATATTAGGAACTGCTGCAGCAATTCTTGTGCTTAACGGACTTGCTGTTTTAGCAGGCGGACTTGTCAGTGAATTTATTCCTGACTGGCTTATAAAGACTATTGCAGCACTCGCATTTCTTTATTTTGCTGCATCGACTATTGCAGGAGATGATGATGACGAAGAGGAAGGCAACGGCAAATCAAAGATTAAGTTTGCACCACTTGCTGTTTTCTGTACATTTTTCGTGGCAGAGCTTGGTGATAAGACACAGCTTACAGCCATAACATTTGGCGCTAATGAAGGTATGGGTGCAGCACTTGTTGTATGGATTGGATGTTCACTCGGACTTTTTGCGGCAGACATTCTTGGCATGTTAGTCGGATACCTGTTAAAGAGCAAGACTCCTGAAGGACTTCTTAATACTCTTGCATTCGTAATATTTGCAATATTCGGTATATACACACTTTATCAGGGACTTAAGCTTATAAGGGCATCTGTCTGTCCAATCCCTGTATGGCCAGTGCTTATAGCAGCAACAGTTATTTTTGCGGCTTTATGTCTCTGTCTATTTATAAGAAGAGAGAAGAAAGCGTATGAAAAATAAAAAGAAATTACGGATAGCAGCTATAATTATTGCAGTATTTGTTGTATTGACGGGAAGTGTATTCATTTATCTTGGTATTTACTACAAGGCTGAAAATGTAGATTTATATATGGCCAGTAACGACAGCGTAAATGTGACCAGGACGGATTATGGATATTTCTTTGATGGAAGCGGTACAGATAATGCAATTATATTCTATCCAGGTGCTAAAGTTGATGAAAAAGCGTATGCACCAGTGCTTTCAAAGCTGGCTAGTGAGGGAATTGACTGTTTTCTTGTGAGCATGCCTTTTCATATGGCAATATTTGATGTGGACAAGGCACAGGAAATTGTTTCCCAGTATGACTATAATAAATGGTACATTGCCGGACATTCAATGGGTGGAGCTATGGCTGCCCAATTGGTATCACAGCTAAAGGATACACAGAACTTTGCAGGATTAATATTCTTTGCAGCATATACGGCAAAGGATATAAGTGATACACATATTCCTGTTTTATCGTTATATGGGGATAATGATGGTGTGCTTAATATGGATAAGGTTGAAAAGGGCAGAAAACTGGTTGATAGTGATAAATATTCTGAAGTAGTCATAAAGGGTGGCAATCATGCAGGGTTTGCAAGTTATGGCAGACAAAAAGGCGATAATGAAGCGACCATAACTAAGGAAGAACAGTGGAACCAGACAGTTTCGGCTGTTAAAGAATTTATAAACAGATAGATAAAAATAATCGTATCATTTTTATATGGTGCGATTATTTTTTTTGTAAATATGCCGATATATTATAAAGAGAAGTCATGGAAGACTTTATCCAATACATTTACATTCAAGGAGGAATGAATTATGAGTAGTGTATCTTCAGGAAATTATTCCCAGATAGCCGGTTCGTATACAGATACAACGGCTGTTTATTCTAAGTCAGATGTAGCTAAGACTGATGATGCAGGCGGCAAAAAGAAAGTCAGCGGTCAGACTATCGGAAATCCCCAGTTAAGCGAAAAAGCAAGTAAGTATTATGAACAATTAAAGAAAAAGTATTCTAATATGAACTTCATTCTTGTAAGTGAGGATCAGAAGGAGAATGCCAAGGCTAATGCTGCAGGTTATGCTAACGCTAATAATATGGTTGTTCTTATTGATGAAGATAAGATTGAAAGAATGGCATCTGATGAGAACTACAGAAAGCAGTATGAGGGAATTATTGCCAATGCTGCAAGTGGAATGTCTCAGCTTGCAAGTAGTATTTCAGCAACAGGAGCTACAGTAAAGGGATACGGAATGCAGGTTAATGATAATGGAACAGCGTCATATTTTGCTGTTCTTGAGAAGTCAAGTGCTGCGCAGAAAGAGCGTATTGAAAAGCATGCTGAAGATAAGAAGGAAGCTAAGAAGGCTGCAGAAAAGAAAGCGGAGAAAAAGAAAAATCAGGAACGGCTGGAAAAGAAGCGTAATGAAACAGGTGATGTTGATGACACTGATGACACAGAAATGGTAACAGTCACTGCATCATCTATAGAGGAATTACTGGAGAAAATAAAAGACCAGCAGCAGCTTTTTTTGAGCGATACAGTAAGAACAGCACAGGAGAAGAATGTAGGACAGAATGTTGATTTTTCTGTATAATGTCAGGAGGTGTGCCTAGTGATATTATCAGGAACAATAGCAAGTACTGTACAACTGCAAATGCTTAACAATAAGTGGATGCAGAAAAAAGAATCAGGTAATGTTTTATCTAAGCAGGAGTTAAATGAGCGTTCTACATGGACATCTGAGCAGTTCATGATTGCAGATTTTCAGGATCAGTTAGAACATAATCGTGAAGCAGAGAAGCGTCAGAAGATAGATAATAAGATTATGTCAGGTGGAAGTCTTTCACCTGAGGAGATATCTTATCTTGAAAAAAATGATCCAGCTGCTTTAAAGAAATATCGTGAAACAAAAGAAGAAAAAGAAAGCTATAAGGAAAAACTCAGACAGTGCAGGACTAAGGAAGAGGTTGACCGTGTAAAACTGCAGAAGCTTGGAGAACTCGAAAGCTCATTAAGCAGTGTCGTCAATGATGCTACAATTCCTAAGAGTGCCAAGTTAGCAAAAGCACAGGAAATACTGGCAAAGACTAACAACATTGAGACTGCGCATCTTGAGTTTGTTAAATCTGCGGAGTATCAGAGTATGCCTATGGAAGAAGAAAAGAAAGAACAGGAGGCAGCAGATAATGAGATATCAGGGGAGATAACATCGGATGAAATAACAGACAGCAAGAAAGCTGATGATGCTGAGATTACTGATACATCTGATAGTACACAGAATAAAGCAGATAATGTAACTGATGATAATAATAATCAGGTTTCTGATATTGAAAATCTGGATACCATGGATACAAATGCATCCGAGAAAACATCTGAAAAAGATAATCACAAGAAAGAATACAGTACGGAAATCAGGAAAGTTACCAAGAAGCTTAAAGAAGGCTTTGAAGCGGCAGACATGCATGTTGATATAATTGTATAATTATGTATGATTAGGAATCCACCCGGACATGACTAAGAATAGTTATGTCTGGGTGGATATTATTAAAAGATGGAAAGGAATAAGATTATGTGAATTGCATTAGCGCAAACACCAATCACTTCGTTAAACAAGACTTTAGCGAAGTGATTTAAACGTACTCTCAATCAACAGCTACACTTTTTTCAATCTCAGGTAAATCACAATTCCCACGGCATCAGCCAGAAACCAGCCTATAGGAATGGCTGCCCATATCCCAACAACCCCAATCGCTGGAACTGCCGATAATACATCTGTCAGAAGCACTCTTGTGCCAAGTGATATGACAGTTAATACAACCGACATCACAGGTTTGTTAACTGCTCTGTAGTAGCCATACAGCATAAAGAGAATACCGATTCCTATGTAAAATGCGCCTTCTATGGGGAGATACTGCACTCCGGTATTGATAACTTCAACGCTTGTGCTATCAACGAATATACTCATAAATGTTCTTGTAAATGTAAATACTATTGCACTTATACATATGCAAAAGATAACAACGCTGATTCCTGCCTGCCGACTACCCATGTATCGACAAGATTGTATAATTGCTGTAAGACATTCCCGAGCATCAGTGGTATTGCAAATCCCCACAGCCCTTTTGTTATATTTCCTTTAGTTAAATCATTTGTTTTCATGGGTATTATTATAGCACATATTAAATAGCTATTCTATACACCACAATCTTTTTCAGTCATTTAATCTAAATCCTTAAGCATATTTTCAGCGTCATCTGCAGCTTTGACCTTATCATTAGCCTTTATGATTATGCCCTGCTCATCAATAAGATATGTAGTCCTTACAACGCCAATAGAAACCTTGCCGTAATTCTTCTTTTCTTTCCACACATCATATGCTTCAATTACTTTACGCTCAGGGTCTGCCAAAAGAGTAAATGATAATCCATATTTTTCTTCAAACTTTTTATGAGATGCAACAGAATCCTTGCTGACACCAAGTATAACTGCTCCTTTTTCAGTGAATTGTGGATATCTGTCTGAAAAGCCGCATGCCTGTTTGGTGCATCCTGCCGTATTATCCTTTGGATAAAAATATAATATAACTTTCTTTCCTGTATAATCACTAAGCCTGTGCATATCGCCATTCTGATCAAGTAATTCAAAATCAGGTGCTTTTGTTCCAATTTCTAACATATCTGGTTCCTCCATTTTCCATAATAGTCTGATATTAAATACCCTAATTAATACCTACACTATACCACATAACCACGATTCTATGATATAATATCCTAAGAAATTTCTCGTAGGAGGATAATGTATGAAATATGATGTAATTATTATTGGAGCAGGACCTGGTGGAATATTCTCTGCTTATGAGCTTATGAAGAAATCACCAGAAACAAGAGTTGCTGTATTCGAGGAAGGCAATACATTAGAGAAGAGAAAATGTCCTATAGACGGCAAGAAGGTTAAATCATGTATCAAATGTCCAACATGTGCAATTATGAACGGATTTGGCGGTGCTGGTGCATTTTCAGATGGTAAATACAATATAACTAATGATTTCGGTGGAACTCTTTATGAATATATTGGCAGGGATCAGGCAATCGACCTGATGAAGTATGTTGATACAATCAACACATCACATGGTGGTGAAGAGACTCACATGTATTCGACAGCAGGCACTAAGTTCAAGACTTTATGTATGCAGAACAAGTTGAAGCTCCTTGATGCTTCAGTAAGACATCTTGGAACAGACATTAACTATGTTGTTCTTGAGAATATGTACAATGAGATTAAGGATCATATAGACTTCTACTTTAACACGCCTGTAAGCAACATTGAGGTGATTGATGGAGGTTACAGAGTATTCTATAAGGACGAGTACATGGATTGTGACAAATGTATTGTTTCCGTTGGACGAAGCGGAAGCAAATGGATTGAGAAGGTCTGTCAGGATCTTGAGATTCCAACTAAATCCAATCGTGTTGATATAGGTGTCAGGGTTGAACTTCCGGCAGTTATATTTGCACATCTTACAGATGAACTGTACGAAAGCAAGATTGTATACAGAACAGAGAAATTCGAGGATCTTGTTAGAACATTCTGTATGAATCCTAATGGAATCGTAGTTAATGAGAACACTAACGGAATTGTGACAGTTAACGGACATAGCTACGAAGGTGCTGAGAAGCAGACAGAGAATACCAACTTTGCGCTTCTTGTTGCAAAGCATTTTTCAGAACCATTCAAGGACAGTAATGGATATGGTGAAAGTATTGCAAGGCTTTCCAACATGCTTGGCGGTGGCGTTATTGTTCAGAGATTCGGCGACCTTATGAGAGGAAGAAGAAGTACAGAGAAGCGAATTGAGGAGGGACTTGTAAAGCCTACTCTTGCTGCTACTCCGGGTGATTTAAGTCTTGTACTTCCGAAGAGAATACTTGATGGAATTATAGAGATGATCTATGCACTTGATAAGATTGCACCAGGAACTGCCAATGACGATACTCTTCTGTATGGCGTTGAGGTTAAGTTCTATAACATGGAAGTTGAGATTGACAACAATCTTGAGACAAGATATAAGGGGTTATATATAATTGGAGACGGAAGCGGAGTTACACATTCATTATCACATGCTTCTGCCAGCGGTGTATATGTTGCAAGAAAGATTATAGAAGAAATGTAATTACTAAAAGGGCACTGTCAGATTATTTCCGGCAGTGCCCTTTTTAGCTGTTCTAGGCTATTATTAGCTACTTTTTGCAGTAATATAAGAATGAATTTTTACAATATTTTATTTTATTGAATTGAAAGAAAGCTTGTTATGCAGTAAAGTGTCTGTCCATTATAGACAACTCTTGACCACCCCTGTTCAGTATTATAACCAGTTCTGGTAAGCATCTCTCCATTTTTAACAGTTGCAACGACAACAGAATCTTCATCGGTTACACTAGGTTTGCTTCTGAGATTGAGTTCTTCTTTAGGAGTTACAGTATCATTACAGTCAGTGAACTTGGTATTAAAGCCTGTAGTAGTGCTTTCAGTTGCCTTAGGTGTAAGGTCTGTAGTCAGATAACTTGTAACAGCGTATACAGTCTGACCATTATAAGTAAGTCTTGACCAGCCGCTGCTGCTTGTACCGGTTCTGGCAACAGTTTCTCCATTAACAAGAGTAGCAATTACAGAAGAGTCAGTATCCTGGCTAGGCTTATCGCGCAGTCTTACTTCGTCTTTGGCTGTAACAGTATCATTCACAGATGAAAAAGACATATTAGCCTCGACATCAGGACTTGCTGCAGCTGCGGTTTCCCCACTAAGGGAGCTGTTACTTTCAGAATATCCAAAATACGCAACATTAATATCTACATTTGAATTAATACCGGACACTGTGCCTTGATTAGTGTACTGCCACATGCTGCATATTCCAGTATAAGATGTTGAGGCAGTTGAAGGGTAAGGTGTGGATGGATACTGGGCAACCCACATCTTGAAAGAACCCTCAAGGCTTGCAGTATTCCACTGGCTGTTGTTGGTAAGCTCAGAGGATGCAGCATAGAACATAGGTGTGTACCCTTTATCATATATTTCCTGCAAAAAGGCTTTGGCTACAGTTGTTCTTTCAGCCTTAGTCATACTCTTCTGCCTGCTTTCAGATGTGTTAAATCCTTCGCAGTCAAAAGCAACAGGATAAGTTATGCTGTAATCCGCTATGAATTCAGCGACCCAGTCAGCTTCTTCAATTGCTTCAGACTCATTAACTGCTGATGAGAAGAAATATGCACCAACTTTGATTCCATTGGCAGCTGCCTGTTGCATATTGTATCTGGCATTAGTATCAGCATAGATGACACCAGTTTTCTGTGCTCTGTAGCCAACTCTTATCATTGCAAAATCAACGCCGGACGAAGCAACCTGAGTCCAGTCAATAGTGCCCTGAAACTTAGAAACATCAATTCCTATAGTAACATCAGATGTCTCATTACTGTTATTAGAAAGGACAACAGATGCTCCATTGCCGGCGCCCTGATTCATGGAGCCATCATCTTCTGAATATTGCGGATCCTGTTCTTTTTCTTCATCTGAAGCAAGTGTATTATTACCATCAGCATCTGTAGGACTGACAGAGGAAGTTTCTTCAGATATTGATACATCAGCATTGCTCTTTTTATCTTTGTGTCCCAATATAATAATGGAAGTTATTATAATCGCAATAATTGCAATGGATATGATTACAATAACAGGAAGTAGTCTTTTCCAGTTAATATGTTCATTATCATCAATGTAACCTAGTTCATCATCATTTCCAGATTCAAAAAAATTGTGCATATACTCTCCTCCATTTATTCAAAGTAGTCCTGACATAAATAATTAAACAGTAATGAAGCACTATTGGTATCCATGGTCGTACCATTAAGAGCCATGTAATTAATAGTCAATTCATCGGGATTGTCTGTATAGGAAAATTGTATCATAAGCGAAGAATTAACATTATTATATGTGACTTTGCCAGTGAATTCGACAACCTTAACATTGTCTGATGTGGTAAATATAGTCCATTCGGGATCTGAACATTTATTATCAAGACATTCACCGAATGTAACACTCTGGTTTTCAAATATACGTTCATTCTTAACAGTATCAATTCTCCAGTCCTGCATCTGGCTTGCCTTAGTTCCTATACCGGCGCTTCTGATGCCAACAAAGCATATAATAATAGTAAGAACAACAGCTATGACTGTTGTAGCTGTATTGTCCATTATATCTTCAGATTTGTTACATGTAAGGACAAATACAAGAATTCCTCCGCATATGCCTCCGCCAAGATGTCCAAGAATATCAACATTAGCACCATTAGAAATGATTGCATAGATTATGATAAATGCTATGGATATAATCACATTAGTTTTCTTAGAGTCAGTTTTATCGCTGAAGCTTATAAAGAAAGCAGCACACATTACACCAAATATTGCACCCGATGCACCTGCAGCAAAACGGATTACGTCAGGATGAAGCATATGTGATACATATACAGATGTAAGTCCTGATGCTATTCCTGACACAAAATATATAATTGCTGTTCTTAAAGAACCAATGCGGGGTTCAAGAGATGAACCAAATGCAAAGAGAGCAATCATATTATTAACAAAATGTGTAACATTAGCATGAAGAAACATATAAGACAGAATTCGTATATATTCTTTATTATTATGAATATATTCATAATTAAGTCCACCTGTATCAAAATGGTTATTGTTAGCTATTATACACATAATGCCAGCAATGAAATTAGCAAGTATTATTATGATTACAACTGGCATTTTGGATAGTCTGATATCAGAATATCGTTTTTTTCCAGGACGTTTAAAATCTGATGAATTAACTTTATCAGGACTTATTTCGTATATTTCGTCTTCAAGATTAAGATCATCCCCAGGGTATCTGTTCTGGTAATTGATTCCAGAACTTTCAGCATAATTGATCTGGTTGTTTGTCTCCATAGATTATCCCCTTAAAAATTATATATTCCACTCTACAAAAAAGAAATTCAGCATACAGCCAAATTTCTTTTTATTATAACATATAAGTCAATATTAACGAATCTTAAGCTGGGCCTTAAAAAGAATTTTTTGTTCATTGATAACTTTTGCTTTAATGTTACCATTATGTTCATTAACAATAGCTTTTGCAATTGACAAACCGAGACCAAAACCTGTCACATTGGCAGCTGTTTCATCAGCACGATAGAATCTGTCAAACATTCTTTCTGTCATCTTTTTATCAACGTGTTTAACATCATTAATTACTTTGATGTTAATATAATTGCCAGAAGCTGACATGCTGAATGAAATATTACCATTTTCAGTACTGTATTTGAAAGCATTGTCTAATCTTAAGATCTTAAGGGCAGTTATTCCATCCATTACAGGCATCATTATATCCATAATGACAAGGTCATAAATGTCCTTTTTAAGGTATTCTAAGGCAAGCTTTCCATTTTCTACACAGTCAACGGCATAATTGTTCTTTTGTAATATAGTTGATACGGCTCTTGATAACGAGCGTTCATCTTCTACTAATAATATTCTCATAGCATTTCCTCGCTTGTTTTAATTAAGTATATCATTCAGGATTTCTTTAAGTCCATAGTATTATTTTTATATACAATAATTTAATAAACATAGTTAAAATGAACCTTAAATTCAGATGATTTATGTTTTTATAATAATAAAATGCTGATAATATTTGATATTTGCCAATATAATGATAAAATACATTTTGGTAAAATGCTATAATTAAATATAACGGAGGCAGATTATTATGGATTCGACATTAAGAAGAACATGGGCAGAGATAGATATGGACGCATTAGCGCATAATTATAAGACATTAAGAGAAAGAATCGGCGATAAGGTTAAATTCCTTGGAGTTGTTAAAGCAGATGCTTATGGACATGGTTCTGTTCAGGTAAGCAGACTTTTACAGGAACTAGGAGCAGATTATCTTGCAGTAAGCAGCATTGATGAGGCTGTTGAATTAAGACATAATGGAATAACAATGCCAATACTTATTCTTGGTCATACGCCTAAGGAAGAAGTATCTGAGCTTATTAAGAATAATATAACACAGGCAGTAACCTGCAAGGCAAAGGCGCTTGAATATAGTGAAGAAGCCGTCAAATGTGGTGGTACATTAAAGATTCATATAAAAGTAGATACAGGTATGTCCAGACTAGGCTATCTGTGTGATGGGGACTATTTTGACAGCGGTGTTGAAGGAATATGTGAGGGATGTTCTCTTCCCGGACTTGATGCAGAAGGAATATTTACGCATTTTGCAGTGTCTGATGAACCCGGCGAGGAATGTAAGGCATATACAAACCATCAGTTTGAATTATTTACCAGTGTAATTGATGCAGTGGAGAAGAATCTTGGAAAGAAATTTAAGATAAGACACTGTGCTAACACAGGAGCAGTTGCAAAATATCCGGAAACATGGCTTGATATGGTAAGACCAGGATTGTTGTTATATGGTTATAGTGATTTTGCCAAAGAACTTAATCTTAAGCCAGTAATGTCTCTTAAGACAAGCGTAAGTACTATCAAGACTTACCCGGCAGGAACAGCAATAAGCTATGGTGGAATATATAAGACCGACAGGAAGACAAGAATGGGAGTTGTTCCTTATGGATATGCTGATGGCTATTTCAGATGTCTTTCTAACAGATATGAATTAATGACAAAGGAAGGTCTGGTGCCACAAAGAGGAAAGATATGCATGGATATGTGCATGATAGATCTTACTGACAAAATGAATGTTGATGTTGGCAGTGAAATTGAGATATTTGGAAAGAAGAATCCTATAGAGCACATGGCAGAGCTTGCCGGTACAATACCTTATGAAATTACATGTGCAGTAAGTAAACGTGTTCCAAGATTATATTTAAGGAATGGTAAGGTTTATGAGAAAGAATTATTATTACGAGGATAGATAAATGAAGAAAATATTGTGTATACTACTCTCCTGCCTGGCAGTCTTTATGACAGGCTGTGGTGGGCATAACAAGAATATAAGATTCGGAGCAGCTGATATTGGAGGTATGTATTATGAATTTGCCGGTGCATTTACACAGCTTGCCAATAAAGATATTGAAGGCTATTCATTTGAAACTAAAACAACAGCGGGTTCAGTTGCGAATTTAAGACTTATATCTGATGGATATATAGAACTTGCTATTGTTCAGGCAGATCTTTTAAGTGATGCATATAATGGAACTGGTGCATTTTCTGATAAAAAGTACCAGAAAGGATATAAAGCAGTAGCTTCTCTTTATACTGAAGGGTGCCAGATTGTTGTAAGAAAAGATTCCGGAATTGAGAACATAGATGATCTGATTAATAAAAAAGTTAGCATTGGAGCTGGGGAATCAGGAACAGAAAAGAATGCTGAACAGATATTAAAGATGAGCGGAATAACAGATGAACTTATTACAAAAGTTAATATGGATTATACAGAAGCTGCAAAAGAGCTTGAAGCTGGTGAAATTGATGCATTTTTCTGTACTGCAGGAACGTGCACAGGTGTTATTGAACATCTTGCAAAGCAGTGTGATATTGATCTTATAAGCCTTGATGATAAATGCATAGATAAAATATTGTCAGCGTATAAGTTATGTGAAAAGTATGTAATACCAGCCGGAACATACACAGGAATTGATCATGATGTTGTTACTATAGGAGTTAAGGCTGTTCTTATAGCTGAGTCATCATTATCAGATGATCTTGTTGAGGCGGTTACAAGGACATTATTTAATCATATAAGCGATTTTCAATATTCTACTTCACTTGATATTGTACTGAATTCTGAAAATGCGGTTAAAGGTGTTGACATTCCATTTCATAAGGGTGCGGCCAGGTATTATTCTGGTCAGGGAATTAATGTTCTGACAGAATAATATATAAGTTAGATTACATGCGATAAAATGGAGAAATATTGATGAAGGTTCAGTTAGATATGTATCAGACGCTTGCAATTGCTGTACTTGTACTGCTTTTGGGAAGCTATTTACGAAAGAAAATCAAATTCCTGGAGAGATTCTGTATACCTGCTCCTGTTGTTGGAGGATTACTGTTTGCTATATTTACATGTGTATGCTATGTAACAGGTATATTGGAATTTTCTTTTGATGACACACTTAAGGAAGTATGTATGGTATTTTTCTTTACTTCTGTAGGTTTTCAGGCAAATCTTAAAGTACTGAAAAAAGGTGGAAAATCAATGGCGATTTTTCTGGGACTTGTTATAGTACTTATATTTACACAGAATTGTGTAGCTGTTGGATTATCAAAGGTACTTGGATTGAATTCTCTTATTGGAATGTGTACTGGTTCTATCCCGATGGTTGGAGGTCATGGTACTGCCGGTGCATTTGGTCCGGTATTAGAGGATTTTAATGTAAAAGGTGCAACGACAATCTGTACGGCTGCAGCTACATTTGGACTTATTTTTGGAAGTCTTGTTGGAGGTCCGTTAGGCAAGAGACTTATTGAGAAAAAGGATTTGCTATCTACAGCTATTCCTGAAGATGACAGTCTGCTTGTTGAAGATGAAAAGAAGCATGAAAGACATTCAAGAATGTACGCTTCTGCTGTATTTCAGCTTATAATTGCCATAGGAATTGGAACGATATTTTCATGGGCGTTAACTAAGACTGGATTAACATTTCCAATATATATAGGAGCAATGATTGCAGCAGCCCTTATGCGTAATATTGCTGAATATGCGGGAAAAGGAAAGCTCGTTATACACATGGGTGAGATTAATGATCTTGGCGGTATATGCTTATCATTATTCTTAGGTATGGCTATGATTACCTTGAAGTTATGGCAGCTGGCTTCACTTGCTCTTCCACTTGTTATACTTCTTGGAGCCCAGGTAGTAGTTATTGTTTTATTCACATATTTTGTTGTATTTAATGTTATGGGAAGAGATTATGATGCGGCAGTACTTGTTGCCGGAACATGTGGTTTTGGTATGGGAGCAACACCTAATGCCATGGCTAATATGCAGGCTGTATGTGACAAATATGTTCCATCAGTTAAGGCTTATCTTCTTATACCACTTATAGGAAGTCTTTTTGCAGATTTCCTTAACAGTCTTGTTATTACATTCTTTATCAATATATTATAGTATTCAGAGGAGATAATTATATGTTTAATATATTCAAAAGAGTTAAGAATAAAGTTAATACAACGAAGAAAGATTATAATCTGTCTTATGATAATCTTGCTATTCCAGAGATTCACAAGGCAGATTCAGAAAATGAAGATGATGATGTAGATATTTCATCAGATATGCTGGATGGTGCTGATAATGAAAAGCCTCATGTTACATATGACAGCGTGGCAGTTCCAGAAGTGCATTTTAGAAAAAATAAAAAAGAACAATAAATGATTGGATAATAAAATAATAGAATAATAAAAATATGGCTGGCAGTAAAGAGATTTACATCTATGATGTGTATTCTCTTTACGCCAGCCATTTTAATTATCAGCTTTCAAGAACTTCTTCAATATTCTTAAGGATTTCTTCTTTATTAAAAGGCTTGGTTATAAAACGGGCAGCTCCATTCTTAAGAGCTTCTATAACCTTATTCTGTTGACCGGCAGCAGTTATCATAATAACCTTGGCATTAGGATCATAAGACTTAATCTCTTTAAGTGCCTCTGTTCCGTCCATATTAGGCATAGTAATGTCAAGAGTGATTATATCAGGATAGTGAGTCTTGTAAGCAAGAACACCTTCAAGTCCATCTGTAGCTTCTGCAAGTACGGCGTAACCATCTTCCTCAAGGATATCTCTTAAAATCTTGCGTGACATACCTGAATCATCAACAATTACAATAGTTCCTTTACTGTCAAGTGTTACTTCACCACCAGCTTTTGCCATAATCTTTCTTACAACAGGCATATTGCCAGGTATTACATTATCAGATGCTGATATATACAGTAATACTTCACTATCATGGATATGGATAGGAAGAACATAAGCATCACCTTTGGCAAACTGATTCTCGTAAGCAAACTGTGGTGTGATTTCAAGCTTACTTCCTTTTTTAGAAAGAGCTGTGGCAAAAAGTCCGCTAATGCAATTGGTAAATTCTCCAACAGCATCGTATACCTCAATTCCTAACATAGAAACATTGCTTCTGGCAAAACCATTGGCAATATCAATAATAGCCTGTGATTCGCCAGCAGATGCAAATCCTATTATTACATCAAGATCTCCCGCTAATCTCTGACCAGCCAGACATCTGTATTCAAGCTGTGATATGTGTCTGATCTTATCAATATAGAAATCAGATGTTACGAATCGTTCAATATTAGCTAATGCAAGGCGGCAGATATCTGTTACATAAGACTTTGAAGAAAATGCAAAGATTGGTACAACCTGCTCTAAATCATCATTCTTCAGACCATCCATATCGTCATCAGTAAAACCTAGTTCTTTCTGGAAATCTTTAAGTAATTCATCGATTTTAGCTGCAGTTATATTAGCAGTTTCAAACATAACTGATAGGAATATTGCATAAGCACTTCCCTGTTTATTAAGAAGCATATTTAACTGCTCTTCAGACATGTAACCTTCACCAACAGCTATTTCACCAAATCGGGCATCTTTAGTTGTCTGCAGATGGTTAATTTCATCAGCCTGACTTTCTGTAATTATACCATCGGCTACAGCAAGAACGCCAAGTCTGGCTCTTGAGTCAGAAAGCTTCTCCATAATAGAATTATAAGAAGCAGTGTCCAGAACATCTTTTTCAATTAAGTATTTACCAAATAATTGACAAAACATTATTTTCCTCCTACACATTCACGATTAATATATTATGTATATATTCTATCAGCATTGAGTGATTATGTAAAGAAAATAACTGCCCGTACGAATACGGACAGTTATCTCCTGATGTAAATATATTATACCGAAAAGGATTCTTATGGCATATTACTGTAAAGCCTTGAATGCTTCGTCAAGATCTTCAATGATATCATCGATATTCTCTGTACCAATTGAAAGTCTGATTGTGTTAGGCTTGATTCCCTGATCAAGAAGCTCAGCTTCGTTGCACTCTGAATGAGTTGTGCTTGCTGGGTGGATTGCTAATGACTTAACATCGGCAACATTTGCAAGAAGTGAGAATAATTCAAGGTTATCAATGAACTTCTGTGCCTCAGCAGCGCCGCCCTTGATTTCAAATGTGAAGATTGAACCACCACCATTAGGGAAGTACTTCTTATAAAGAGCCTGCTGTTCTTCGTTAGTAGAGATTGAAGGATGGTTTACCTTCTCAACTAATGGCTGGTCTTTTAAGTACTGAACAACCTTTAATGCGTTCTCTACATGTCTCTCAACTCTGAGTGATAATGTTTCAAGTCCCTGAAGGAAGATGAATGAATGAATTGGAGAAATTGTAGCTCCTGTATCACGAAGAAGGATAGCTCTGATATATGTAACGAATGCAGCAGGTGCTGTGTCCTTAGCAAAGCTTACACCATGATAAGATACATTTGGCTCAACAAGCCATGGGAACTTATCAGCAGCTCCAACCCAGTCGAACTTACCACTATCAACAATTACACCACCAAGAGTTGTTCCATGTCCACCGATGAACTTAGTAGCTGAATGAACAACAATATCTGCACCATACTCGATAGGTCTTACAAGGTAAGGTGTTGCAAATGTATTATCAACAACAAGTGGAATGTTGTGTGCATGTGCAATCTTAGCTATTCTTTCGATATCAACTACCTCTGAGTTAGGATTTCCAAGTGTCTCAATCTGAACAGCCTTAGTATTTGGCTTGATTGCAGCTTCGATAGCATCGTAATCAAATGGATCTACGAATGTAGCTTCAATTCCGTAATCTGGAAGTGTATGAGCAAGAAGGTTATATGTTCCACCATAGATATTCTTGGCTGCTACAATGTGATCTCCTGCATGAGCAAGTGCCTGGAAAGCATAAGCTAAAGCTGCTGCACCAGAACCAACTGCAAGTGCTGCTACACCACCCTCAAGAGCTGCGATTCTCTTCTCGAATACATCTTCTGTTGGGTTAGTAAGACGTCCATAGATGTTACCTGCATCCTTAAGTCCAAATCTGTCAGCAGCATGCTGGCTGTTATGGAATACATATGATGATGTAAGATAAATAGGAACTGCTCTTGCATCTGTTACTGGATCAGGCTGTTCCTGTCCTACATGAAGCTGTAATGTTTCAAACTTTAAATTTCTTTCTGAGTAAGGTTTCTTTGCCATAATTAAATACCATCCTTCTTAATTTATTTCAAAAAATGTATTGCTTTCTTGATGTTGATGATAATATAAACACTTATCCCTACTATGTCAATAGGTTTGTATGAAATTTTTAAAATTTTTTCATTAAAAAGATCATATTATTTGGGAATTGGGCATTTACTGGGGATTGCGCTGAGTGTTTATTTTTCGGCAAGTGAAACCTACGAAAACCTGAATTGATAATAAAATAGTAGGCATTCTTATATGAATTAATCATGAAATAAGTCGTAATTGTAAACGTATACATACTAAATTAAGAATTGGTTATATTTTAGTACGCAATACATGTAGATAATAATATATTTTACATAGTAAAATATCGTTCCAATTAACCACGAAGCCGTGCAACAGCAGCTTTCAGAGCATCTACGGTATAGTCAGCGTCTTCTCTGGTTAAATCCTTATCTATGCTTAATCTTAATGCACCTTTAGCTTCATCACTGCTTCGCCCAATGGCAAGAAGCACATGAGAAGGATCAATTGAGCCTGCAGCACACGCTGAACCGCTTGAGGCACATATTCCATTCATATCAAGCATAATAAGTAAAGAATCACCAGATATATCTTTAAAGCAGAAATGCATATTAGATGGAAGACGTTTGAGACTGTCAATCTCCGGACCATCAAAAGTAACATCAGGAATTTTACCAAGAATCCTGCTAACTATATAATTACGCATACCACTGATTGCCTGTGTGTCTTTATCAAGTGTACTTAAAGCAAGCTTTACTGCCTGTCCCATGCCGACAATGCCGGGGACATTGCTTGTGCCGGCGCGTCTTGCACGCTCCTGTGCTCCACCATGGATGAAAGGCTCTAACTTGGCAGAATTCTTCATGTACATGAACCCTATACCTTTAGGACCATGAAACTTGTGTGCACTTGCACTTAACAGGTCGATGTTCATCTCTGTGACATTAATTGGAACATGGCACATAGCCTGAACAGCGTCAGTGTGAAAAAGAATACCATGCTTGTGTGCAATCTCTCCTATTTCACGGACAGGCTCAATTGTTCCGATTTCATTGTTGGCAAACATAACACTTATAAGAATTGTTTTGTCAGTGATGGCATTCTCGATATCTTCTAATGAAACAAAGCCTTCGCTGTCAACATCAAGATAAGTTACCTCAAATCCATTCTTTTCAAGATATGCACATGTATTAAGAATTGCATGGTGCTCTATCTTAGTTGTTATAATGTGGTTGCCTTTATCTCTAAGTCCGAATGCAGCAGACTTTAAAGCCCAGTTATCGGATTCGCTTCCACCGCCTGTAAAATATATTTCATTGCTTTTAGAAGCACCAATACTTCCGGCTATAATCTCTCTTGCATCTTCAATAGCCATCTTGCTCTTCTGAGCAAAATTATATACAGAAGAAGGATTGCCATAATATTTAGTAAAGAATGGAAGCATTGCTGATACAACTTCTGGTGCAGTTGATGTAGTTGCTGCGTTATCCATATATATAAGTTTTTCCATAATATTGTCCTTATTAATTAAATACTATAATTAAATAATAGTTCCGCCGCCAAGTACATTGTCTCCGTCATATAATACAAGCGCCTGACCCGGTGTTATGGCACGAACCGGCTCGTCAAATGTACATTCAAGAGTATTCTCATCAAACATTCTTATAGTACACATAGAACCCTCATGGCTGTAACGTATTTTACCCTTGGCACGCATCTCACCTTCAAGTGAAGGTATAGACATGAAATTAAGGTTGTTGGCATAAAGCTTAGGTGAGAATACATCTGAATTATCACCAATTACAACTTCGTTGGTTTCAGGGCGTATAGCCACAACAAATGCCGGTTTTCCAAGAGCAAGTCCAAGACCTTTTCTCTGACCGACTGTATAGTGGATTATACCCTGATGTGTGCCGATTACATTGCCATTGACATCAACGAAATTGCCTGGAACAGAAGTATAGCCTGTTTCACGGGTTATAAAGCCTGCATAGTCATTATCAGGAATAAAGCATATTTCCATGCTGTCAGGCTTCTTGGCAACAGTAATACCAATCTTAGAAGCAATTTCACGAACCTGATCCTTAGTATAATCACCAATAGGAAGAAGTGTGTGTGATAACTGATCCTGTGTAAGATTATAAAGGGCGTAAGTCTGGTCTTTCTTGGCAGTTACTGAATTGCATATGGTGTATCTGCCATTAGGAAGCTGGTGGATTCTTGCGTAGTGTCCTGTTGCAATGTAATCAGCTCCTATTTCAAGACTTCTCCTAAGAAGAGACTCCCATTTTACATAGCGGTTGCAGGCAATACATGGATTAGGTGTGCGGCCTTTTTTATATTCGTCAACAAAATAGTCGATTACATTACATTTGAACTCATTCTTGAAATTCATTACATAATATGGAATGTCAAGCTGACCGGCAACACGTCTTGCATCGTCAACAGCACTGATACCGCAGCAGCCGTTCTCAGCGGCTTCTGTTGCATCGTCCTGCCATATCTGCATAGTCACACCTATTACATCATAGCCCTGTTCCTTTAATAGATAAGCGGCAACAGAGGAATCAACTCCCCCTGACATACCGACAACAACTTTCTTCTTCATTATTACTCCAATCAAATATTTTTTATATCTCTTATTTCATCAGCAAGTGCGCAGATTTCGCTCCAATGCTTCTTAGAATCTTCATCATAGATTGCGCATATCTTAAATCCGCCCTGCTTGGCTGATTCAATGCCGTGAAGTACATCTTCGTATACCCATGTATCTTCCGGTTTAAAATGCATTTTTTCAGCGATAAGCTTGTAGCTTTCCGGATTCTTCTTATTATACGGAATGTCATATACTGTAAAAATGTTGTTAAAACAGTCAGCTATTCCAAGACGGTTAAGTGCAGCATCAACACAGCCTCTGTCAGAGCTTGTAAATATGCACATGTCAGAGCCTGCTTCATGCTCACGTCTGATTAATTCAAGCATGCCGTCTTTAGCCGGAATATCAGTGCTGTAATGCCTTGTCATAATATCAACGGCAGTCTGTCGCATAGTTGCTGCATCAGTGCTTATGCCTAATTCATCACGGAAATAAGCAGCACACTCATCAATGTCCATTACATAAGTACGCTCGTCAAAATCATCAGGCAGCTTGTCAACATACTGCATGGCATATTCCTTGGAAACATTTCTCCAGTAAGGCATGGAATCAAGAATAGTTCCGTCCATGTCAAATATGAAATTCTTGTGATAGTTTAATACACTGCCTGTTTTTAAGTAAAGCTCTTTCGTTGCAAGTCCCGGATTATCAGCAGCAAATATAGCCGAAACAACGGCAATTCCGTCAACACCAGTGCCTGCAAGCTCTATACAGTTGTCATAATCAATACCGCCGATTGCAACGACAGGGATATTAACCGAACCGGCAACCTCAATCAGTCGTTCACGGGGCATGTATACAGCGTCCTTCTTAGTGCTAGAGCCAAATACTGCTCCGGTGCCGATATAGTCTGCACCAAGTCTTTCGGCTTCTTTAGCCTGTTCTACTGTTTTGGCAGTCATTC
>CAMDYG010000021.1 GCA_945910225.1 uncultured Eubacterium sp.
TACCAGAAATGGATTGACAGTAATGGAACAATACCTTTTCCGCAGGGAGAAGATATAGCTGATTTCAGGACAAGATGTGTCCATGCGTGGAACAGAGTTGTTAATGAATGCATGGAATCAGGGGTGGGAACGGCTGCATGTATTGTTCATGGAGGAACTATAATGGCAGTTTTGTCAGAAATATATGGTGGGGATTATTATGATTATCATTGTGGCAATGGTGATGGATATATCTGCAATATTACTCAGGAAGGGCATATAAGTACAATAAAAAAGATTACGGAGAAATAATGAATAATAATATTTTTACATGTATATTTACATGTCAGACGATAGCAATTGCGTGTGGATATGTACTTGATCTGATTATTGGAGATCCGCACTGGCTGTATCACCCGGTACGTCTGATAGGAAAACTGATTTCATGGCTGGAAAGCATTTTATTAAAAGAAGATTATACATCAGCAAAGAAATATAAAAGGGGCGTAGTTCTGGCGGTTTTAACACTATTAATAACAGGTATTGTTACAGCAGGCATACTTGCGGTCTGCTATTACATTAATATAGTGCTTGGATGTGCAGTTGAAACAATTATGTGCTATCAGATTCTTGCTGTGAAATCACTAAAAACAGAGAGCATGAAAGTATATTATGCTTTGAAAAATGAAGGGATTCCACAGGCAAGACATGCTGTGTCAATGATTGTCGGAAGAGATACCAGCCAGCTTGACGAGCATGGTATTACGCGTGCGGCTGTTGAGACGGTTGCGGAAAATACATCAGATGGTGTTGTTGCACCATTGTTTTATATGATGTTTTTCGGTGCTGTCGGGGGCTTTGTATACAAGGCAGTTAATACGATGGATTCAATGATTGGTTATAAGAATGATAAATACCTGCATTTTGGAAGATTTGCAGCTAAAATGGATGATGTTGTGAACTTTATTCCTGCAAGAGCAGGCGGATGTCTTATGGTTGCAGCTGCCGGAATTGCACAGTTTGCAGAAAAGTGTATGGGAAGGAATAAAGATTTATCACATTACAGCATGGGCAATGCATGGAAGATTTTTCTAAGGGACAGAATGAAACACAGCAGTCCTAATTCTGCACAGACAGAATCGGCATGTGCAGGAGCGTTGAAAGTTTCACTGTCAGGAGACAACTATTATTTTGGTAAACTTGTGCATAAGCCGCAGATTGGGGATTCAATCCGGGAGCTGGAAATTGAAGATATAAAAAGAAGTAATATTTTATTGTATATCACCGCATTTATTGTGATTATTATTGTACTCATTATAAGAAGTGCAGTGATAGCAGCATGCGGATAATGAAGTTCTTATTAATAATATGAGACAGATACTGGAAGTGTAAAAGAAAGGCAGGGTGCAGATTATGGCAAAGAATCTTATGATTCAGGGAACAATGTCTAATGCAGGAAAGAGCATTATAACGGCAGGAATATTAAGAGTGCTGAAGCAGGACGGATATAATGCAGCACCTTTTAAATCACAGAATATGGCATTGAATTCATACATAACAGCGGATGGCCTGGAAATGGGAAGAGCACAGGTTATGCAGGCAGAAGCGGCAGGAATAGCACCATGTGTAGAAATGAATCCCATATTGTTAAAGCCGACAAGCGATGTGGGATCACAGGTTATTGTAAATGGAACACCGCTTAAAAATATGCCGGCTAAAGAATATTTCCAGTATAAAAAGAAACTGGTTCCGGATATATTAAAAGCCTATGACACTCTTGACAGAAAATATGATGTCATAGTACTTGAGGGCGCAGGAAGTCCGGCAGAGATTAATCTTAAGAAAGATGATATTGTTAATATGGGAATGGCGGAGCTTGTAGATGCACCGGTACTTCTTGTTGGAGATATTGACCGTGGTGGTGTGTTTGCGCAGCTTGTCGGAACAATCATGCTTCTTGAAGAAAAGGAACGCAGGCGCGTAAAAGGTCTGGTCATGAATAAGTTCCGTGGAGACAGGAAGATACTTGAGCCAGGTATAAAACAGTTATATGAAATATGTCCGATTCCTGTTGCCGGGGTAATTCCTTATGTCAGGCTTGATATTGAAGATGAAGACAGCCTTGCTTCAAGGCTTGAAACATCGGGCTCAGATGTATCAGGGGAAAAGCTGGATATAGTTGTAATAAGACTGCCTCATATTTCGAATTTTACGGATTTTAATGCACTCGAAAGGCTGCCGGAGGTTAATTTAAGATATGTAGATAAGGCAGAACAGATAGGAAATCCCAATCTTATAATTCTTCCGGGAAGCAAGAATACAATTAATGATCTGAAATGGCTGCGTAAGAATGGAATTGAAGCACAGATTATAAAATGTGCAAGGCATGAAATACCTGTATTTGGAATATGTGGTGGTTACCAGATGCTAGGAAATGTTATTGATGATTCATGTAATGCAGAAACCGGTGAGGTTGTTCCGGGAATAGGTCTTTTGCCGGTTACAACTACATTTACACTGTCTAAGCACCGTACAAGAGCAAAGGGAATAATCTGCAGCCAGTCAGGAATGTGGGAAATGCTTGGAGAGAAAAAATGTGCCGGATATGAAATTCATATGGGAGAGAGTACTGTGGGTGATGGACAGGCGCATGCATTTGCAAAAATATATAATACTGTCGATGGAACGGAATATATGGATGGGTGTGTCTGTGGGAATGTGGCAGGAACTTATCTTCACGGAATATTTGATGAGAAAGAATTCTGCGACAGTTTTATAGATATGCTTGGTAAAAGATATGGGATTGCGACACACGGCAGTTCAGACACGAGTTTTGAAGAATATAAGCAGAGAGAGTATGACAAGCTGGCAGATGCAATCCGTGAAAATATGGATATGAAGTATATATATGAAATTATGGGATTGTAGACAGCAGGAAGGGAGATATATTATATGAATAGTATAAAGAAGGCGTATTACCATCTTCCGGGGCTGTTTGAATTCTATGAGTTGTATGAAGCATTTTTGCCGGTATATCGGGAGCACAGGGAGTATTTCTATGACTGGTGCGAGATTGGCTCAATATATGGTGCGCCTGCAGACTGTATCTGGGGAGGCGGACGAATCGGTTCGGGTGGACATAGTGTGCAGGAAGTAATGAATCTGATGAGTGAATATGGGATATCGGCAAGGCTGACATTAAGCAATTCACTGCTTCGCGAAGAACATTTAGCTGATGAAAAATGTAATGCGTTATGTAAGGCACTTAATGACAGCGAAGAAATTAGCAATGGCGTGATTGTACATTCTGACTTTCTTGCCGGGTATATCAAGAAGCATTATCCGAATCTTTATCTTGTCTCATCGACAACGAAGGTGCTGACGGATTTCAATGATTTTCTGGATGAAGTAAAAAGAGAAGATTTCCAGTATGTAGTGCCAGATTTCAGGCTGAATAAAGCATTTGACAAGCTGGAGAAGCTGACAGATAAAGAAAAAGACAAGGTGGAATTCCTGTGCAATGAGTGCTGCTGGTTCGGATGTTACGACAGAAAGAATTGTTATGAGATTGTGAGCCGTCAGAATCTTGGCGAGGACTGTCCAGATCATGTATGCGTTGCACCAGATTCACAGAGTGGATACCGCTTTTCTAAGGCAATGGAGAATCCGGCATTTATTAGTGTTGATGATATAAGGAATACATATATGCCAATGGGATTTTCTAATTTCAAGATAGAAGGGCGAGGACTTGGAAGCGCACTGGTGCTGGAATTTCTGTTGTATTATATGACGAAGCCGGAGTATCAGATACATGTGAGAGAAGATATATATCTGGATAATATGCTGGATATATTCTGAAGGATATTTTATAAAGCGTTTTATAAAGTGAATATAATTGCACAAGGCACAGAGTTAACAGCTTTGTGTCTTTTTTTATACAGATGGCAGTTTATAATGTTTAAGATGTATTTCGATGATAAAGCTATAGATTTGATGTGGATGTAGTTGCGTTTAGGGAAAGTATTTTGTCTGGAAAAGTGTTTTTGATAGTTGTTGCATGTGAAAATGGGGAAAGCAAAAGAAGAGATGAGTGTGAAAGCATACGAAGAAGTATGGAAATAGTGGATTCGTATGTAAAAGAGAGCAGGAAAGAGGAAAGGTCAGAGAAGAGACGGGAGGAAAAGCATACGAAGAAGCCATGAGATAGTGGATTCGTATGCAAAATAGAGCAAAAAAGAGGAAAGGTCAGAGAAGAGACGGGAGGAAAAGCATACGAAAAAGCCGTGAAACAGGGGATTCGTACGTAAAAGAGAGCAGAAAAGAGGGAAGGTCAGAGAAGAGACGGGAGAAAAAGCATACGAAGAAGCCGTGAAATAGTGGATTCGTACGTAAAAAGGGCAGAAGTATGAGCAGCTTGAATGCAACTTGGCATGCTTAAAATGCAACTTGGTGGTAAGTGTATAGACATGGGGATGGAAAAAGTATATATATGAATAAAGCATTTGTATAAACAGAAGAAAGTAAGGGTGATGTTTTGAAATTCACAATAGAACAGATTACAGACAGCAGGGCAGAGGAAGTTCTGGTAAAATGCTGTGACTCGCAGGCGGCATGGATGATGTATTTCTTGCTGTAACCGGAAAAATACTGGGAGGTGGTCAGTGATGAAAGAGATAACCGCACTTGTAAGCAGAAACAGAAAACTCTTTTTTAAGGACAAAGGAATGTTATTCTCATCAATGATAACTCCGGTAATTCTTATTGTTTTGTATGCAACATTTTTAGCAAATGTATACAAGGATTCCTTCGTTTCTACAACTAAGAACATGATTGATTTATCAGACAAAATAATTAACGGCACAGTGGCAGCACAGTTAGCTGCGGCACTTCTTGCAGTAAGCTGTGTGACAGTTACATTCTGCGTCAATCTTACGATGGTGCAGGACAGAGCCAGCGGAGCAAGAAAAGATTTTGATGTTTCACCTGTAAGCAAAACTAAGATATATATTGGATATTTCTTATCAACAGTACTTAATTCACTTATGGTTAATGGCACAGCGCTTGCATTATGCCTGCTTTACATATTGAAAATGGGCTGGTATATGAGTGTGTCAGATGTAATATTTATAATTATGGATATGATTCTGCTTGTGTTATTCGGAAGCACGCTTTCAAGTATTGTAAGCTATCCGTTAAAGACTCAGGGACAGTTGTCGGCGGTTGGAACTATTGTAAGTGCAGGGTATGGATTTGTGTGTGGTGCATACATGCCAATATCTAATTTTGGCTCAGGGCTGCAGAAAGTATTGTCTTACCTTCCGGGTACATACGGAACTTCCCTGGTTAAGAACCATATGCTCAACGGAGTGTATAAAGAGATGGCAGACATAGGGATGCCGTCAGAAGCGGTCACAGTCATAAGGAATACTCTCGACTGTAATCCTGTATTCAGAGGACATGTCGTGAGTGTGCCACAGATGTATTTAATCATGGCTGGAAGCATACTTGTATTCGGAGCAGCTTATCTTCTGATAATCATGATTAGGGAGAGATAATAATCTTAATATAATCTTAATATCATATGGAAATGCTTAACCCCTTTTTTAACATAATTCTGGTAGATTTTAATTATGTTAGAAAAGGGGATTTTTTTATGTTTGACAACAGGATAAGAAAACGTTTGTCATCATTCCGGGTTATAACAATTGGATTTGGTGGATTAATTATATTAGGAGCATTGCTTCTTATGTTGCCGGTTTCATCAGCCAGTGGCTGTGTAACACCATTTGGTGATGCATTATTTACATCTACATCAGCGGTATGCGTTACCGGATTAGTAGTACTGGATACAGGAAGCTACTGGTCTTTATTTGGACAGCTTGTAATAATTACGCTTATACAGATAGGAGGGCTTGGCGTAATTACAGTTGCCGTTGCATTTTCTTTATTGTCAGGAAAGAAAGTGTCTTTAATGCAGAGAAGTTTTATGCAGGAATCTGTATCAGCACCGGTGGTTGGAGGAATAGTCAGGCTTACCGGCTTTATATTAAAAGGAACATTCATCATTGAATTATCAGGAGCATTGCTTATGATGCCGGTATTCTGCAGGGATTATGGATTGAAAGGAATCTGGTTTGCAATATTTCATTCAATATCAGCATTTTGTAATGCAGGATTTGATGTGTTGGGAACAGCGGATAATCAATATGCTTCAATGACGACATATGCCTGTAATCCTGTTATTAATATTACATTAATGCTTCTTATTGTGATTGGTGGAATTGGATTTGTTACGTGGGAAGATATTAAGAATAATAAGTATCATTTTAAAAGATATAAGCTGCAGAGCAAATTAATAATTGTTACAACAGCCGTTCTTATAACAGTACCTGCAATTATATTTATGATAAATGATATGATGACTGGAAACGAGAAAATGCCTGTATTTAAGGCACTTTTTCAATCAGTTACATTAAGGACTGCAGGATTTAACACGGTTGACCTTAATGCAATGAAACAGGCATCTGTAATGATTATGATTGTTCTTATGCTTATAGGTGGTTCACCAGGTTCAACAGCAGGTGGTATGAAAACAACTACATTTGCAGTTCTTATGGGAAACATGGTTGCAACATTTAAGAGAAATAAGAATATTCATTTTTTTGAAAGAAGAATAGATAACGATACAGTTAAAAATGCAGCTACGATAGCTATGATGTACATTACATTATTTGTTACAGGCGCATTTATTATAAATGTTACAGATGGAATTTCATTAGGAAAATGTCTTTTTGAAACAGCATCAGCAGTAGGTACGGTCGGATTGTCATTAGGTATTACTCCACAGCTTGGAATATTGTCAAGAATTGTTCTTATTATTCTTATGTTTATGGGCAGAGTTGGCGGTCTTACTTTAATATATGCTGCTTTTTCTGGAAATGGAAACAGCTATTCAAAATTTCCTGAAGAAAAGATTAATATAGGATAGGAGCACAATATGAAAAAAAATGTATTACTTATAGGAGCAGGAAGATTTGGAAAACATATGGCTATGAAGCTTAATCAGCTTGGACATCAGGTGATGGCAGTTGATACAGATGAGAATAGAATTAACGATATTATGAATATAGTCACAAATGCACAGATTGGAGACAGCACAAATGCTGAATTTTTAAAATCATTAGGTGTTGGGAATTTTGATGTGTGTATGGTGACAATTGGTGACAGTTTTCAGAATTCACTGGAAACAACATCACTGTTAAAGGAACTTGGTGCCAGATATGTGGTATCAAGAGCCGAGCGGGATGTACAGGAAAAATTCCTGCTGCGCAATGGTGCAGATGCAGTTGTATATCCTGAAAAAAACGAAGCAAAGTGGGCTGCAGTACGCTATACTGCGGATCATATTCTTGATTTAATACAACTGGATAATACTCATGCAATTCTTGAAGTGGAAGTTCCCGAGTCGTGGTTAGGTAAAAGCATTATTGAGCTTGATATAAGAAGAAAATATGGAGTAAACATAATGGCTATAAAGCATAAGGATTCAATAAATGTAAATGTTGAACCAGATATTGTACTTACAGAAGATATTACATTACTTGTGTTAGGAGATTATAAAAATCTGAAAAAATGCTTTAAGGTTTAATGTTAGGGGGCATGAGCATGAAGATAGGATTGATTATAATAATACTTATAGTTGTGATAATATTATTTATGGCAGCAGGATGGTATGTTATGTCTAAAATAGACGGATTTATGAACAGGACAAGAAGAACCAATGACAAAGATACAATGAATGCTATATTGAATGAAAGTGATAATAATGAAAAAAAGAGATATTAAACTGAATATGTGTTATTATATACAAAATAAAATAAGGTGGTAATTATAACGGAAAAGACATTGAAAAAACTTGTAAAAGAATTTTTAATAACAATAGGCTTTTTAAGCGTTGCAACAGTAATAGGAATGCTACTTATATATATTGGATTTACAGAATCAAATGTTACTATGGTATATCTTCTGTGTGTGCTTTTAATTTCAATATTCACTAATGGATATATCTGGAGTGTGGCAGGTTCACTGGTAAGTGTTGTTCTGATGAATTTCTTCCTGACAGAACCAAGATTTACTTTTCATACATATGACACAGGATATCCGCTCACATGTGTTATTATGCTGGCTGCGTCAATGCTTACAGGAACTTTGGAATCTAGGCTGAAAAAACATGTTCGCATGTCAGAACAGGCTGCTTACAGAGAAAAGACACTACAGTTAAGGGCTAATCTTTTAAGGACAATTTCACACGATTTAAGAACACCACTCACATCAATATCAGGTAATGCCAATAATCTTATGTACAATTATGATAAGCTTGATAATGATACGAGAGAGCAGATATTTACAGATATATATGATGATTCAGAATGGTTAATCAGTCTGGTAGAGAATATATTGTTTGTAACGAGATTTGAGGATGGAACAGTAACTCTTAATATGTCTGACCAGCTGATAGATGAAGTTTTTGCTGAAGCATTAAAACATATCAACAGAAAAAGCTGTGAACATAAAATACATGTAGATTGTGGCAAAGAACTTCTTCTAGTGAGAATGGATGCCAGACTTATAATACAGGTTATTATTAATATAGTTGATAATGCAGTAAAGTATACGCAGGAAGGCTCAGATATATATATTAAAGCAAGAAAAGAAGGCAGATATGTAATTATAGCCATTGAAGATAATGGTGCGGGAATACCTGATGACATGAAAGAAAATGTATTTGATACATTTTTTACCTGTAACAATGAAATTGCAGATAACAGAAGAAGTCTCGGACTGGGGTTATCTTTATGTAAAACTATTATAAATGCACATGGAAGTGAACTGGAATTAAGGGATAATACACCACATGGATGCATATTTGAATTCAAGCTGCAGTTAAGTGAGGTACATTTAAATGAATAAAACACAGGTTCTTGTAGTTGAGGATGATTCGCCAATAAGGAATCTCATAACAACAACATTAAAAACTAATAATTACAGGTATTTAACTGCTGTGAATGGAGAGAGTGCTATTTCACAGACTGCATCACATAATCCTGATATAATTCTGTTAGACTTAGGACTTCCTGATATAGATGGGGTGGAAGTTATAAAAAAGATAAGAACATGGACTAATACACCAATAATTGTTATAAGCGCAAGAACTGAAGACACCGATAAGATAGAAGCACTTGATGCAGGGGCAGATGATTATCTTACAAAGCCGTTTTCAGTAGATGAGCTTCTTGCAAGATTGCGTGTAACAGTAAGAAGATTGTCGCTTATGCAGACGGATATGAATCAGAATACAAGTGTATTCGAGAATGGAGAATTAAAAATTGATTACGCTGCTGGCTGTGCTTATCTGAATGGAGAGGAGCTGCATCTTACACCTATTGAATATAAGCTTCTTATATTGTTATCAAGAAATGTCGGAAGAGTGTTGACATACACATATATTACTAAGAATATATGGGGTAGTTCATGGGAAAATGATCTGGCATCACTTAGAGTATTTATGGCAACATTAAGAAAGAAAATTGAAAAAGATGTCAATTCCCCACAGTATATACAGACGCATATTGGTATAGGTTACAGAATGTTAAGGGTATAATGATACATGAGAAACAATAAAAAATATTGAAATGTGACTAAACATGTTGTATATTAAAACTGGTATAAATTCGTGATCAAGATTAAATTAATAAGTGACAAAAGAAGAAAAGATGACAGAGAATCAGTATCATAGGGCCAATAGGATGGTGTATGGACATATGGAATTCCACTTATTATAGCAGTTATGGTTTATCTTAATAAAAGACTTATGTATTGTGCTAATGGTATAGTTATTGCAGCTAATATTGTACGATTAATAAGAGATTTTGACATCAATGATGCAGATATATTAACAAGCAGAGTATTAGCAATTCTTGTAATAATACTTGTGGCAATTATATCAATAAATATAGCAGGTATATTGATTAAGTATTTTGCGAAAAATATGTCACAGATACAAGAGGCGGCAGCTAAACAGAATGAAAGTAATGCTAAAATGGTTGCGGTTGCGGATGACATATCTGCAGAATTTGGAGAAGCAATAAATAAGCTTAATGAGCTTGAAAGAAGCATAGGTGTCAGCCACAGTTCTATTACAGATATAGCAGATAGTACTGAAAGTACCGCAGAAGCAATTCAGAAACAGGCGACAATGTGTGCAGAGATTCAGGAAAATACGGATACGGCTGAAAAAGAAATTAATCAGATGATAAATGCTTCTAATAAGACAGATGAATCTGTAAATAACAGTAAAGAAGTTGTTGATGAATTAAAAGAGCAGGCACAGAATGTACATAATGCAAGTAATATAATTGTTGAAGTAATAGGTGGCCTTACAGAAAAGGTTAATGATGTACAGAATTTTATAGTAGATATTGTTAATATATCTGAACAGACGAATCTTTTAGCATTGAATGCTTCTATCGAAGCAGCCCGCGCGGGGGAAGCCGGAAAGGGATTTGCAGTAGTTGCAGATGAAATACGTAAGCTTTCAGAACAGACTAAAGAAGCATCTGAGAGCATCACGGACATAATACATAAGTTGAATCAGGATACCAGAAAAGCCAATGAAAGTATTAATGAATCAGTGTTATCAGTCAATAAGCAGAATGAGCTTATTGATGAGACGGAAAAGACATTTGTAGAATTAGGAAATACAGTTGATGAACTTATGTCAAGCATACATGTTGCAGAACAAAGTATTAATAAAATACTAAGCTCGACATCAGTAATAGCAGACAATATATCACATTTGTCAGCAACTGGAGAAGAAGTTGCTGCAGCGTCAACAGAGGGAATGAAAGTATCAGACACTACAGTGGAAAGTATGAAAAACTGCAAAGAAGTACTTAACAATATATATGAGCTTGCAAATGAGTTAAAAGCTTCAGCAGAAGCGTAAATATATAATATGTCAGAATGCCAGAATGCATACCATAGGCAGAGACAGTAATCTGTATGAATTAGTTCTGATTTATACAATTTTTGTCAATGGTGATTAGATATTATATTAACAATTTAATATACAAGGACGAAGGCGTCTGTTTACCTGTTGGTAAGCAGACGCCTTTTTTGATGGATTAAGAAAGGAGCAACATATGGAAATATCTAAGGTTGAAATAATAACATCTATGAATAAAGTATCAGGACTTAAAAGTGCATTAAGTAAAGTGGGCGTTACAGGAATGACAGTTTTGCAGGCAATAGGGTGTGGAGTACAGAAAGGTACATATGAATATGAGCCAGAATGGCGGGAGGAAATGGAACTGCTTCCTAAACAGTACATAATGATTGTGGTAGAAAATTCAATACTTAACAAGGTGCTGGATGTTATAAAAAAAGAATTATATACAGGTCATATCGGGGATGGCAAAATTTTTGTTTCTCCAATAAGCAATGTGATAAGAATAAGAACTGGAGAAGAAGGATTTAAAGCAATTGAGTAAAGCACAGGAGGGATAATGTCATGGATAAAAAATTAGGACTGCCGAGTGCTATTGCAACAGGGGTCGGACTTATTGTGGCAACAAGCTGCCTTATGTCTCTTGGACAGGGAACAAGCATACTGGGAACAGGATTTATTATAACTATGGTACTGGCATGTATTATCAATATATTTACGGCACTTTCAATGGCTGAGCTAAATGCTCTGATGCCTAATCTTACTGGTGGACTGGCGCAATATACGCTGGCAGGCATGGGCCCATTCGTAACGATTCTTACTATGGTTGGAGGTTATCTTGTATGTCAGATGATAGCAGGTTCAGTAGAATGTGCAATGTTTGGAAATGCAATTAACACAGTGTTTGATACAGGGATTCCATCAAGTGTGTTCAGCATAATAATGGTTATGATTCTGATATTCGCTAATCTGTGTGGAGTAGATATATTTGCAAAGATACAGAATGTTGTGGCTTATGTGCTTATTGGCTCACTTGTTATTATGGGTGCTATTGGTGCATTAGGAATAGGAACAGGAACACAGGTTAGTCAGCCTGCTAATCTTGCAGGTTCATTTGGAGATACATTTGGACTTTTAGGTCTGGCATTTTTCCTGTTTATCGGGTGTGAATTTGTAATACCGATATCTAAAAATATCAAGAATGAACGGCGGAATGTTCCACTTGGAATGGTGTTAAGCCTTGTGATTATACTTGCAATGCAGTCACTTCTTGTTATGGGGATGAGCAGATATACGGATTATGCAGAACTTGGAGTAAGTGCATCACCTCATATTTTATATGGACAGGCACTTCTGGGAAAATTCGGTTCATACTGGATGATACTAGTTTCGGCGCTGGCAGTAATAAGTACTGTTAATTCTGCAATGAGTTCATTTTCATTCATGTGTGCAGGAATGGCTAAGATTAATCTTTTGCCATCTGTATTCTTAAAAAAGAACAAGCGTGGGGCTTATTACATTGGGGTACTCCTTATAGGAGTTATTGAGATAGTGGTTAACGCAACAGGAATGTCTACAAGTGATTCGCTTATATTTATGATAAATGTAGCTATTGTGTTCTGGATGGTTTCATATGTTGTTTCTAACATTAATGTGATTATATTCAGGATAAAACTTCCTAAAGCACCAAGAACATTTAAAGTTCCATTTGGACCGGTACTGCCAGCAATTGCTGCAATTGGCACGATATTTATGATCTGGAATATAGATAGTGATCCGCTAAACAGGATAAGAATATTTATAATAGATGGAATTATATTTGCATGTCTTGCAATTTACTCAGTTATATGGTGCAAGGTTCGTGTTAAAAGACCTTTATTTAAGGCAATTCCAATGCATGAGGTAATGGCAATGGAAAATGACATGTATCTTACAGCACATAAATATAGCAAAAAGTAATTATAAGGAGGAAGTAAGATGGAATATCCAAAAGTAGATTTTTTATATCTCAATGAGGACGATATGATAGCAGCAGGTGTCAAGGATATGAAAGGCTGCGTTGAGGCTATGGAAGAGATGTTTAAGCTTATGAAAGTGGGAAACTACAGAATGGGTGGAGCCAATGGCAACTCTCATGGCTGTATGGTATGTTTCCCGGAAAGCTCACCATTTCCAGAAATGCCTGTTGACGGGCCAGACAGAAGATTTATGGCAATGCCTGCATATCTTGGTGGAAAGTTCGATATGGCAGGAATGAAATGGTATGGTTCTAATGTTGAAAATAAGAAAAAAGGCCTTCCACGTTCAATATTGATGCTCACACTTAACGATAAGGATACAGGAGCTCCTCTTGCGTATATGTCTGCCAATATATTGTCAGCTTATAGAACAGGTGCAGTACCGGGGGTTGGATTTAAATATTTTGCACCAGAAGATTCAAGGGTGATGGGAATTGTGGGACCTGGTGTTATGAGCAGGACTGCCCTTGAGGCTGCATTTGCAGTAAGACCTGGTATTACAACTGTTAAAGTAAAAGGACGTGGTAAAGTGTCACTTGATAAATTCATTGAATATGTGAAAAAAGAACACCCTGGAACAGAGGTTTATGCGGTTGATACAATTGAATCTGCTGTAAGAGATGCTGATATTGTTTCTGTTTCGACATCTTCACCTACAGGAGATCCATCATCTTATCCATATATTGCAGAGGAATGGATAAAACCGGGTGCGATTATAGAGACAACAGCTGCATTAAGATTTGATGATGATTTCCTTATTAACAGAGCAAGAACAGTTACAGATAATATTAAATTGTATGAGGCATGGGAAGAGGAATATGCGCCAAATGCTTATAATACAGTACCGATTACAGCTGTTCATGTTGAAGACCTGATTGCAGAAGGTAAGATGACATCTGATCAGATAGACGATCTGGGAGATGTACTGACAGGGAAAATACCTGTACATAGAAAGCCAGAAGAAATAGTTGTGTATTCAGTTGGTGGAATGCCAGTGGAGGACGTTGCATGGGGAACCATCGTATACAGAAATGCATTGGAGAGAGGTATCGGCACGAAACTTAAATTGTGGGATACCCCAGACCTTATGAAGTAAAATTAACAAATGTTTATTTATTCCAGTTAAATGAGTAAGATACAGCTTTTTTCCACATTTTGACTTTGAAATCACGTTCATCAGAAGTGATTTCAGGGTCAAATGTTCTGTCTATGGACCAATTGTTTCTGATATCATCAGTGTTTTTCCAGTAGCCAGCAGAAAGCCCGGCAAGATATGCAGCTCCCATGGCAGTGGTTTCGACACATACAGGTCTGTTTACAGGAGCTCCGGATATATCTGCCTGCATCTGCATAAGCAGATTGTTAGCACTTGCGCCACCATCTACTTTAAGAGAGGAAAGGTCTATACCAGAATCAGCTTTCATCGCAGTAAGTACGTCATTTACCTGATAGGCAATTGATTCAAGTGTGGCACGGATTATATGGTATTTATTGACACCGCGGGTTATTCCTAAGATAGTACCTCTTGCGTACTGATCCCAGTAAGGAGCTCCGAGTCCTGTAAATGCAGGAACGACATAACATCCGTTGGTATCAGGAACTTTTCGTGCCATGTATTCTGAATCCTGTGATGAATCTATTAAATGCATTTCATCACGAAGCCACTGGATAGCAGCACCCGCTACATAAATAGAACCTTCAAGGGCATAATTTACTTTACCATTAAGCCCCCATGCAATGGTAGTTACAAGACCATTCTGGGAGAAGATAGGTTTGTCTCCGGTATTCATGAGAAGAAAGCAGCCGGTTCCATATGTATTCTTGGCTTCTCCGGCATTAAAGCAGGCTTGCCCAAAAAGTGCAGCCTGCTGGTCACCTGCGGCACCTCCAATAGTAATGGGAGCACCGAAGAATTCTGGAGATGCTTCGCCCAATATGCTGCTTGATGGTACAGGCTTTGGAAGCATGCATTTTGGAATATCCAGTTCAGCAAGTATATCATCATCCCATTCAAGTGTATTGATATTAAAAAGCATTGTTCTTGATGCGTTAGAATAATCGGTTGCATGAATCTGACCCTTGGTAAGCTTCCAGATTATCCATGTTTCAACCGTTCCAAATAGTAAATCGCCCTTTACAGCGCGTTTACGGGCATCTTTAACATTATCAAGAATCCATTTTAATTTCGTGGCAGAAAAATATGCGTCAATAACAAGACCTGTTTTTTGACGAATTGTTTCGGTAAGCCCTTTTTCTTTTAGATAATCAGCATATTCAGATGTTCTTCTGCATTGCCATACAATAGCATTGTAAACAGGTTCGCCTGAGTGCCTGTCCCATATAATTGTTGTCTCACGCTGATTAGTTATTCCGATTGAAGCAATATCGGATGCGTTAGCTCCAACATTGGCGAGAGCCTGTTTTGCTGCTTCAAGAAGTGTAGACCAGATTTCATCAGCGTCGTGTTCAACCCACCCGGGTTTAGGAAAGTATTGGGTAAATTCTTTTTGGGCAACGCTGCACATTTCTCCTTTTTTATTGAACAGAATACAGCGGTTGCTTGTTGTACCGGCATCAAGAGCCATAATATATTTTGCCATATTTTATCCCCTTTATAATTAGATTTTACCATAAACATACCTACTTGATAGCTATTTTATATTTAAATTATTGTTTTATCAATGCATTAATGATAAAATGTAAAAGGTATTTTGGAAACGTGGACTTATAAGACATTGAGGGTACAAAGGAGGCAGCTATGGTAGACATAAGCAGGTACAATAAGTTAAGGATTAACCCTGACAGATATAATTATGATCTGGTTACGAATCTTCCATTAAGAAGAACTTTCTGGAGAATAGCTGATAGAAAAGTGCTTTTTGATAATAAAACATATTGTATACTGGCAATAGATGTAGAGAATTTTCACCTTATTAATAAGTGGTATGGTCGTGAAATTGGTGATGAGCTTCTTATAGAGATTGGGGAAGCACTTAAGAGTATAGATGCTGAGTATGGAACAATATCCGGATATATGGGTGGAGATAATTTCTGTGTTATATTCGAAGAGAATGATGACATAATTGATATTATCAGAGAAACAATATCTGGTATTGTTAATGGATACAGGGGACATGATATTACAAGGGCATATTTTGGAGCATATAAGACTGCAGATAAGGACATAACTGCAGGTGAGATGTGTGATTATGCGTATGGTGCGCTGGAGATATCAAAACAGCGTCCTGATAAGGGAGTCTGCTGGTATGATGAGAGTATGGCCAGGGAACAGGAAGCAGAAGCAAAGCTTATGCCGGAGATATGTGGCGCAATTGATAATGGAGAATTTACATTTTATCTGCAGCCGAAATGCATATTACAGACGGGTAAAATTATTGGTTCCGAGGCACTTGTGAGATGGATAAGTCCAGAGAAAGGATTTATTTCGCCTGGACAGTTTATACCATTGCTTGAAAAAAACGGATTCATAAATAAGCTTGATGTGTATACATGGGATAAAGTATGTCAGACTATAAGAAGATGGCTTGATGAGGGAAGAACAGTACTGCCAATATCAATAAATGTTTCACGGGCAGACATATACTCTATGGATGTTGTAAAAATACTTAAAGACATGGTTGAAAAATATAATATCTCAACTGAATATATCGAGATAGAGATTACAGAGAGTGCATATGTGGAGAATGGTTCAATAATTAAGGACACAGAGAGGGAGTTTAAGAATGCCGGCTTTAAAATTCTTATTGACGATTTTGGAAGTGGATATTCCTCACTTAATATGCTTAAGGATATCGATGCAGATGTTCTGAAGCTGGATATGAAATTTCTTGATCTTAATCCGGAAAATAACGATAAAGGTGTAAGTATTATAACTTCAGTCCTTGATATGGCAAGACAGCTTGATCTTCCTGCCATTGCTGAGGGTATAGAGACTGACGAACAGCTTAAGCTGCTTGAGCTTTTAGGATGTGAATATGCTCAGGGATACTATTATTACAGACCTATGCCTATAAGTGAGTATGAGAAGCTTGTTGACGATAAGGATAATGTAGCTGATAAGCTTATTATTTTAAAAACAAGAAAAAATGATAAGTCATATCTTAAGGAGATAACTGATTATTTCTGGAAGATTGCAGATGTTGATCTTGATACGGGATCATATCACTTTATAAGAAGAGCAGAGGAACCGGAATATGTGATGCGTCCAAGACCGGCAACTATAGGAGAGTATGCTGAAAGGTATATGGAACATGGACTTATTCATCCGGATGATGCTCCGCTTTACCGGGAAGCTATTAATCTTAACAGGATAAGTAAAAGACTTGCAGAAGGTAAGGAAAGAGGAAGGTATCAGATCAGGTATCTTGTTAATGGAACATATAAGTGGTATGTGTTTGAGATTACTAAGCCAAGGAATTATTCTGATAATAACAGGCATTTGCTTTTTTCATGGAAAGAGGCTGACTATCAGGCTGGTGTAAGAGAAGATACAATGGATATTATATTCTATACATTTACAAAGGTGTTGAAAGTTGACTTTAAACATGACAGATATGAGATTATAAAGTCTACAGATGAGGATATAATAAGAGATGATGGTTTATCTGGAAGTATCAGGGAGTATATTGAAAGATATGTTAATAATGGTGTGATTCATCCTGATGATCTTGAAGCATATAAGGAATTTGTTAATGCGGACAGAGTCCTTGACCACTTTAAGAAAAGCGGTGAAGCAATAAGATTAAGATTCCGCAGGCTTCTTAATGGAGAATATAAGTGGATGGAGATAGCAGTTTCCAAGAGTAAGGATTACTGTGATGAGATACCTGCTGTTATATTCTATCTGAGAGAAGTTAGGTATATATATGAGGATACTGTTGTCCAGGAAACAGGAGAAGATGAGAAGCTGATAGCTGAGGATATCTGGCAGACATCAGAATATTACTTTGTTATTAATCTGACTACGGACAGAGTCTTAAGAACGACAGGTATATCTGAATGGGAAAGAGAGATGGGAATAGGAAAGAATACATTTTCATCTTGTATAGCTTACCTTGCGAATGGATATATCAATGAAGCATATAAGAATGTATATAGGGATTTTATGGACAGACAGCGCCTTATAGATGAATTCAACCAGGGAAGACAATTCCAGACTCTGGATTATAGAAGACAATTCAAGGGCGAACCAGTCTGGATGAGAATAATCATGTTCTTATATAAAGACGAGAAGACAGGCGATATATTCGCAAAAGAAATAGTAATGAATATCAATGAAGCAAAGAAACAGGAAATGGAATTGTGGGAAAAAGCTGCAAAAGAACAGTAACTATGTTAAACAATAGTAACAATTCTTATTATGAATAACTTTACAACCTTTTCTTTCAATGATATTATGTGTGTTGCTAAAAGAATGTACATTTAAGGAGGCATTATGGCACAGGAAATATTAAATGTGAGCCAGCTCAAGGTTGGTGTTGAAGATAAAGAAATACTTCATGGGGTTGATCTCAGCCTTAATAAGGGTGAGACACATGTACTCATGGGGCCTAACGGAGCAGGTAAGTCTACTCTTGGTTATGCTCTTATGGGTAATCCAAGATATGAAATATTAGGTGGTAAGGTTACATTTAATGGAGAAGATTTACTTTCTAAGAATGTTGCTGAGAGATCACAGGCAGGTCTTTTCCTATCATTCCAGAATCCTATCGAGGTTCCTGGTATTACGCTTGGTAATTTTATAAGAAGTTCTATGGAGCAGCGTGGAAAGAAGATGACATACTTCAAGTTCAAGAAGCTCCTTCAGGAAAAGATGGAATTCCTTCAGATGGATCCATCATATATGGACAGAGACCTTAATGTTGGTTTTTCAGGTGGTGAGAAGAAGAAAGCTGAGATATTACAGCTTCTTATGCTTGAACCTTCACTTGCTATTCTTGATGAGACTGACTCAGGACTTGATGTAGATGCTGTTAAGACAGTATCTTTAGGTGTTGAGGAATATCAGAAGACCCAGAACGGAGCACTTCTTATTATCACTCACAGCACTCGTATTTTAGAGGCGCTTAAGGTGGATTATACTCATGTTCTTGTCAATGGTAATGTTGTTGCAACAGGCGACGGTGCTATGATTGATGATATCAATGAGAATGGTTTTGAAAGATTCATCAAGTAATTAAGGCGCGGAGGCTTGTAATGGAAGAAAAGACATTTGTAGATGACATAAACAGAAGTGTTTATGATATTAAGAACGAAGAAAAAGATTCTTATAGAATTAAGCAGGGACTTACTCCTGAAATCGTTGAGAAGATATCAGAAGAAAAGCATGATCCTGCATGGATGAGAGAATTCAGACTTAAGTCATTAGAAATATATAACAATATGCAGGTGCCTGACTGGGGTCCATCTATTGAAGGACTTAACATGGATAATATCGCTACTTATGTTCGTGCCAATACGAATATGAAAGGCGACTGGAATGAAGTACCGGAAGAGATAAAGGAAACATTTGACAGATTAGGTATTCCTAAGGCAGAGAGAGAGTCGTTAGCCGGAGTTGGCGCACAGTACGATTCAGAGCTTGTATATCATAATGTCCGTAAGGAGGTTGCTGACCAGGGTGTTGTATACACTGATATGGAGAGCGCACTTACAGGTGAATATGCTGATATGGTACACGAGCATTTTATGAAGCTTATTACACCACAGGATCATAAGTTTGCAGCACTTCACGGAGCTGTATGGTCTGGTGGTTCATTTGTGTATGTACCAAAGGGAGTTCATCTTGATATTCCACTTCAGTCATATTTCAGACTTAATGCGGCTGGAGCAGGTCAGTTTGAGCATACACTTATTATTGTTGATGAGGGTGCAAGTCTTCACTTTATCGAGGGATGTTCAGCACCTAAATATAATGTTGCCAATCTTCATGCAGGAGCGGTTGAACTTTTTGTGGCTAAGAATGCAAAGCTTCGTTACTCAACAATTGAGAACTGGAGCAAGAATATGTATAACCTTAACACTAAGAGAGCAACAGTTGCTGAGGGTGGTAAGATTGAATGGGTTTCAGGCTCATTTGGTTCACATGTATCATATCTGTATCCTATGAGTATCCTTAATGGTGAGCACTCAAGCTGTGAATTCACAGGAATTACATTTGCAGGAGCAGGACAGAACCTTGATACAGGTATGAAGGTAGTTCATAATGCACCAAGTACAACATCGGTTGTAAGTACTAAGTCAATATCTAAGGGCGGCGGAATCAGTACTTTCAGAAGTGCCGTAACAATGACTACTAAGGCTAAGAAGAGTAAGTCATCAGTTTCATGTCAGTCACTCATGATAGATGATATTTCGAGATCTGATACAATTCCGGCTATGGATATCCGTGTCAATGATGCGGATGTAGGACATGAGGCAACAATTGGACGAATCAGTGATGATGCTGTATTTTATCTTATGTCAAGAGGAATTCCGGAAGATGATGCAAGAGCAATGATTGTTTCAGGATTTGCAGATAATGTATCTAAGGAGCTTCCACTCGAGTATGCAATGGAGATGAATAATCTTATTCGTCTTGAGATGAAGGGCAGTATTGGTTAAGTTAATCAGAGTGAGGAATATGATATGATAGGTATCGAAGAAAAGGACATGATAATAAATCGTATCCCAGCCAAGACATGGAATCATCTTCATATGAACCAGAGCAAGGTTGGAGAGGTTGTAATTAATCGTACAGGTGAGCTTAACGCTTCTGTCAATGATGTAAGTCTTGTTGATGATGGAAAGCATAACAATGGTGAGCTTGATAACATCGTTGGCGGCTGTGGTCAGGAGATTACAGAGGCAGTTAAGAAGTCACAGACTGAACCTGTATATTATATAACAGATAAGAAGAATGAAGGTTTTGTAAGACTTGATTTCAAATATGGAAAGAGCAGTGCAGACATTAATGTTGTTGGTATTGAGACTAAAGAGAATGCCAGCATTGATGTTTACATGGATTTTAACGGAGATAAAGATGGAGAGGGCTTTGCAGCAGTACAGACAAGATTATATGCTGCCAGGGATTCGGTTATCCGTCTTATCCAGATTCAGAGAGTAGGCAGTGAGACAACATTTGTTAATGATATCGGTGGTTACTGCGAAGACGGTGCAAGAATTGAGCTTGTGCAGCTTTACTTAAGCGGTAAGAACAGATATGAAGGCTGTGAGATTAAGCTTGCAGGTGATGGAAGCTCGATGTCTACAGAGATTGGATATGTTGCAGCAGGCGAAGAAAGACTTGATATGAACTACTGTGTAAGACATATCGGCAAGAAGACAGAATGTGCAATCAATGCAGCAGGTGCATTAAGAGATACAGCATTTAAGCTGTTCAGAGGAACTATTGATTTCGTCAAGGGTTCAGCAGGTTCTGTAGGTAATGAGAAGGAAGAAGTCCTTCTTATTGATGAAAAATGTGTTAACCAGACTATTCCTATTATTCTCTGTGCAGAGGAAGATGTTGTCGGTAATCACGGCGCAACTATAGGAAAGCCTGATGAAGAGCTATTATTCTATCTTGAATCAAGAGGAATACCGGCAGAAGAATGTTACAATATGCTGGCAGCAGCTAAGCTTTTGGCTGTATGTGGTAAAATCCCTGATGAGGGTATCAGGAACGAGATACATGACTACATTAAAGAGGTTTATTAATGAGTGAGTTAAGCAAGACTATTGAGTCTATAAGAAAAGATTTCCCACTTATTTCGGGAAGCAATATTGCATATCTTGATAATGCGGCTACTACACAGAAGCCACAGGCTGTTCTTGATGCAGTTAATAAGTATTATCAGGAGATGAATGCCAATCCGTTCAGGGGCGTATACGAATTAAGTGAGATTGCTACAGAAAGTTATGAGAATGCAAGAAAGGCAGTTGCTCAGTTTATTGGTGCTAAGGATTCAAGCCAGATAGTATTTACAAGAAATGCTACGGAGAGTCTTAACTTAATTGCATACAGCTACGGAATGAATTTCATTAAAGAGGGTGATGAGATTGTTGTAAGTGTTATGGAACACCACAGCAATTTTCTTCCATGGAAGCAGGTTGCAGAAAAATGCGGCGCTGTATTAAAGCAGCTTACACCTGATGAGAATGGAGAGATTACAGATAAGTCTTTAGAGGTTATCACAGATAAGACTAAGCTTGTAGCAGTTACCCAGGTTTCCAATGTATTAGGAAGAGTTAATGATATCAAGCATATTGCAGAAGTTGCACATGCACATGGTGCAGTTATTGTGGCTGACGGAGCACAGAGTGTTCCTCATATGCCAGTCAATGTAACTGACCTTGATGTTGATTTTCTTGTATTTTCGGGACACAAGATGTTAGCACCTATGGGAATCGGTGCATTATATGGAAAGAAAGAGCTTCTTGATAAGATGCCACCATTTTTAAGCGGTGGTGAGATGATTGAGATTGTTCACTGGGACAGAGTCAAATATGCAGAGGTTCCACATAAGTTCGAGGCAGGAACTGTTAATACAGGCGGTGCAGTTGGACTTCATGCGGCAATAGATTATATTAATAAAGTCGGATTTGACACAATCATGGCACAGGAGAGAAAGCTTACCAAGATTGCTGTAGACGCAATTAATGATATGAAAGGAGTCAACCTGATAGGTTCTCCTAAGGCAGAAGACCATGAGGGTATAGTCACATTTACAATTGACGGAGTACACCCACATGATGTTGCTTCTATACTTGATTCACAGCATATTGCAGTAAGAGCAGGACATCACTGTGCTCAGCCATTAATGGATTTCCTTAAGGTTAATTCAACAACGAGAGCAAGCTTTGCTTTCTATAACACAGAAGAAGAGGTACAGCATTTTGTAGAAGAACTATCTAAGATCAGGGGGCTTATGGGATATGGAGACTAAAACTTTTTATAATGAGGTTCTTACGGACCACAACATGCATCCATATCATAAGCATGATATAGACAATGCAGACTTAGAGCTTGAGGGCGTTAATCCAAGCTGTGGAGATGATATTATCTTAAAGCTTAAGTTTGATGATGCTAAAAAAACTATTGTTGATGGGGCATTTACAGGAGATGGATGTGCAATATCACAGGCATCTGCAGATATAATGCTTGAGCTTATCATAGGAAAGCCTATTGATGAAGCTGTCCATCTTTCAGAGCTTTTCCTTAAGATGATTAAGGACGAGGCAACTGAAGAAGAGATTGATGAGCTTGATGAAGCAGGGGCATTAAGAGATATATCTCATATGCCAGCAAGAGTTAAATGTGCAGTACTTGGCTGGCACACAATGGAAGAGATGGTAGAGAACCTGAAGAATGTTTAAAATAAAACCCAATCACAGTAATATGGTGATTGGGTTTTAATGTGTTCAAGTGAAGAAATGGAGATTATATGGAAAAGAAATTAGTTAAGCAGCAGCTTCTTACAGGAGAGCGCGCACTTTTTGCAAGTAAGGATATTCGTATTGAAGATTCTGTTTTTGATGATGGAGAATCGCCATTAAAGGAGAGCAGTAATATTGAGCTTGTTAATTCGGCGTTTAAATGGAAATATCCACTTTGGTACTGCAATAATGTTAATGTAAAGGACTGCTATTTCTTTGAAATGGGAAGAGCAGGAGTATGGTACACTAATGACATTAATGTTGAGGACACTATTATTGAAGCACCTAAGAATTTTAGAAGATGTAACAGATTAGGACTTAAGAATGTAGAGTTCGTTAATGCAGAGGAAACTCTCTGGAACTGTGATAATGTTACTATGACAAATGTAGTGGCAAAGGGTAATTATTTTGCAATGAACAGCAATAATATGAAGATTGATGGTCTTAAGCTTGTTGGCAATTATCCATTTGACGGAAGCAAGAATCTTGAGGTGAGAAATTCAAGACTTATGAGTAAGGATGCATTCTGGAACGCTGAGAATATAACAGTGTATGATTCATACATTTCAGGTGAGTATCTTGGCTGGAATTCCAAGAACCTTACATTTGTCAACTGTACAATAGAGAGTCTTCAGGGGTTATGTTACATTGACAATCTTGTTATGAAGAACTGCAAGCTTATCAATACTACACTTGCTTTCGAGTATTCGACAGTAGATGCTGATATTACAAGCAAGGTTGACAGTGTATTAAATCCAACTTCTGGAACAATAACAGCAGACAGTATAGATAACCTTATAATTGAGAAGGATAAGGTAGATCCTTCACTTACAAGGATAGTATGCAGAAATTAAGTGGCAGAATAAAGACAGAGAATTAAGAGGTCAGGAAAGATGATAAGAAGGGAAATCCGAGAATGAAATATGATTTTGACACAGTAGTGAATCGCCGAAATACGGATTCTTTAAAATGGAATGTGGCAGAAAACGAGCTCCCTATGTGGGTTGCTGACATGGACTTTAAGACGGCTCCGGAAATAACAGAAGCTATTAAAGCTAAGGCAGATCTTGGTGTATATGGATACACAGATATACCAAAGGACTGGTATGATGCATACACATGCTGGTGGGAAAGACGCCATAATTTCAAGATGGAAGATGACTGGCTTATGTTCGTGACAGGCGTTATACCTGCTATATCAAGCTCTGTAAGAAAGCTTACAACACCAGCAGAGAATGTTGTAATCATGACACCTGTATATAACATTTTCTTTAACAGTATTCTTAATAATGGCAGAAATGTGTTACAGAGCCAGCTTGTATATGAGAATGGCAGGTATGTAATAGATTTTGCAGATCTTGAAGCTAAGCTTAAGAACCCTCAGACAACACTTCTTATTCTGTGCAACCCACAGAATCCGGGTGGTAATGTATGGAGCAGGGAAGAACTTGCGCGTATCGGGGAGCTTGCATACCAGTATGGTGTTGTTGTCATATCTGATGAGATTCACTGTGAGCTTACAGATCCAGGTGTTGATTATATGCCATTTGCCAGTGTTTCGGAGGTGTGTAAGAAAGTTTCTGTAACATGCATAGCACCTACGAAAACATTTAACATGGCGGGACTGCAGACAGCAGCAATATGTGTGCCGGATGAGAAACTCCGTCACAAGGTATGGAGGGCAATCAATACTGATGAAGTAGCTGAGCCAAATGTGTTCGCTGTAGATGCGACTATAGCTGCATTTACAAAAGGCGAGGAATGGCTTGAACAGTTAAGAACATATATCTATGAAAATAAACAGATTACCGATAAGTTCATAAAGGATAATATTCTGGGTGTTTCAATGATGGAATCACATGCGACATACCTGTGCTGGCTTGATGTGTCTGATATCACAGATAATTCAACAAGGCTTGCAGCATTTATAAGAAAGAATACCGGTCTTTTCCTGTCAGCAGGAGAGGGCTTTGGTGGAGATGGAAAACATTTCTTAAGACTTAATGTTGCATGCCCTAAGACAACTTTAATGGATGGACTCGAAAGACTTAAAAATGGCGTATTGAGTTTTGAGAGGTAGTGGGTTACAATAATATAAGTGTGTAAACACATGAGATACGAGTGTATCTAAGAATAATATGCGAGGAGATAATGATATGAATATTGTATGTTTAGACCTTGAGGGCGTTCTTGTACCAGAGATATGGATTGCATTTGCTAAGGAAAGCGGAATCCCAGAGCTTAAGAGAACAACAAGAGACGAACCAGATTATGATAAGCTTATGAACTGGAGACTTGGAATCCTTAAGGAGCATGGTCTTGGTCTTAAGGAGATTCAGGATACTATTGCTAAGATTGACCCAATTCCTGGAGCAAAGGAATTCCTTGATGAACTCAGAAGCATAACACAGGTTATCATTATTTCAGATACATTTACACAGTTTGCTACTCCACTTATGAAGAAGCTGGGCTGGCCAACTATATTCTGTAATTCACTTGAAGTTGCTGACAACGGAGAGATTACAGGATTCAAGATGCGTTGTGAGCAGTCAAAGCTTACAACTGTTAAGGCTTTACAGTCTATCGGTTATGATACTATTGCGTCAGGAGACAGCCACAATGACTTGGGAATGATTAAGGCAAGCAAGGCTGGTTTCCTCTTTAAGAGTACAGAGCAGATCAAGGCTGATAATCCTGGATTAGAAGCATTTGATACATACGATGAGCTTTTAGCTGCTATTAAGAAAGCACTTTAAGATACTGCCGAAGGTAAAAGGGGTTACTATGTTAATAGAAGAAATATTCAAGCAGGAGCAGGAGCGATTCATTAAGGAGAATCTGCTTACTGATGAAATGCTTGAGTTATTAAAAGAAAATATTATGCCGTTTAACACTCTGATGGCTTATTACAGATGTGCCATTATGGAGGTTGAGACTAAGTTCAAGGTTCTTAATGAGGAGTTCTCATTACAGTATGACAGAAATCCTATTGAGAGTATCAAAAGCAGGATTAAGTCGATGGACGGCATATTTAAGAAGGCAAAGAAGAAAGACATTCCTATAACAATGGAGGGTATTGAGGAAGGCATAAGAGATATTGCGGGAGTAAGAGTAATATGTTCTTTCCCGGAAGATATCTATATGCTTGCTGACTGCCTGTTAAAGCAGGACGATGTAGTGCTTGTTGAGAGAAAGGATTATATCAAGAATCCTAAGCCAAGCGGATACAGAAGTCTTCACCTTATAATTGAGATACCGATATTCCTTCAGAATGAAAAGAGAATGATGAAGGTTGAGGTTCAGCTTCGTACTATTGCCATGGATTTCTGGGCAAGTGTGGAGCATAAGGTCCGTTATAAGAAGAATATTCCTGATTCTGAGGCAGAACAGCTTGCAGCAGAACTGTCCGCATGTGCAGACCAGATTGCAGCAATGGACAATAAGATGGAAGAGATTCGCCGTAGAATTGCAGAAGCGGAAGAAAGAGAAGCTAAGAATAGTCCGGATAAGCAGCCACAGACAATTGGTGGAGCAATGCTTAAAAAGAGGCTGGAATCGGGGAGGTTTCCCTTTAAGAAGTAAGTAAAAATATATTGGCTCCCCGGAGAGGGGGCTGAGTGAGGCTGTATGGTTTAATTGAAAACGCGCTCCCGCTCGGGCGAAGACGCAGCGGGTACTAAGTTTGTGAGGATTTGCCGCCTTTCGGCGGCTCTCCCCACGCACTAAGTACCGGCGTCTTCACACGGTTTTCAATTAAACCATACAGCCACACCCAGTCCACAACCCGGGGAGTTTTTACTTCCAGCGTTGGGTGTTTGCACACCCTCGCTGTTGTGGCGGCGGGGTTTCTATGGTGTAGGGCGGTTGACAAACTGCCGGGGAGTTTTTGGTGGTGGTGTGGTGTGGCTTGTGCGGATAGGGAATCGGAGTGGAGGTGTAAGTGGAGTTTAGAGACTGCTGGGATTTTGTGAGATGTGCAGCAATTTTCGCACACGATGTGCGAAAAAGGCGCTCACCGAGCCATGGAGGGCGAGTGGGCGCCGGTTGCGGACGGTGTCGATAACATGGACAAAATCCATGCAGACTCTTAACGACACGCCCACCTCCACTCCGATTCCCTATCCGCACAAGCCACCACTTACCGGACACAAAAAAGGAGGATATTATGAAGGTTATAGCAATTGTTGATGATGATTATGGAATTATGTTTAATAACAGACGTGTTTCTAAGGACAGTGTTCTGAATGAGCATATTGTTAAGATGCTTGATGGAAGGAAATTGTGGCTGTCTCTTTATAGTAAACAGCTTTTTGGTGATTATGATAATCTTGAGGTTAACCAGGAGTTTGGATTTGCTGGGAAGGATGATTTCTGCTTTGTTGAGGATTCAGAGATAGTATCTTATGAGAATATGGTAGATGAGATTATTCTTTATAAATGGAACAGAAAATATCCATCAGATGTTACATTTCCAAAAGATTTTTTATCAGAGTTTAATATGGAAAGTTCAACGGATTTTCCGGGAAATTCACATGAAAAGATTACAGAAGAAAGATATGTAAGAAAGTAGTTAGGAGTTTGTTGTATGCGGAGCAGAAAAAAAGAATTCAGACGGGTGGCATGCCTTTTATTAATATTGCTGGCAGTTGTGAATGGAGCATTTATCAGTGGATGTTCTTCAAAACAAAAGAATATTAATTCAGAGCAGGTAACTGTAGATAAGACGGAAACCCCGGATATAACATCACTTAAATATCAGGGAAAAGCCTATACTGTAATTAATGATAACAATCCGGACTTTACAGAGCCGGACATGACAACAGATTCGTTTGAAACATATGGAGAACTTGATGAACTTGGAAGATGTACTACAGCATATGCTAATATTGGAAGAGATCTGATGCCAACAGAAAAACGTGGAACTATTGGAGAAGTTAAACCCTCAGGATGGCAGACAGTAAAGTATGATAACGTTGATGGAAACTATCTGTATAACAGATGTCATCTTATAGGCTATCAACTTACAGGGGAAAATGCTAATGAGAAGAATCTTGTAACGGGAACAAGATATCTTAATGTTGAGGGGATGCTGCCATTTGAGAATATGGTAGCCGATTACATAAAAGAGACGGATAATCATGTGTTGTACAGGGTAACGCCTGTATTTGATGGAGATAATCTTGTTGCAAATGGTGTGCAGATGGAGGCAAAATCTGTTGAAGATAATGGCGATGGAATACTATTTAATGTGTTTTGTTTCAATGTACAACCAGGGATATCAATAGACTATTCTAATGGAAACAGCCATCTTGATGCTTCTGTATCAGAGAGTGATCCAGAAACATCAGATTCTGCCAATATACAGACTTATATATTAAATACTAACACCAAAAAGTTTCATAAAGAATCCTGCAGCAGTGCCCAAAACATGAAGTCTTCTAACAGACAGGAATATACTGGAAAAAGGCAGGAGCTTATTGATAAGGGATATGAACCTTGCAGTGTGTGCAAACCATAAGTTAGTGGGACTTATATGAATGTCCCAACTAACTTGATAAGCATTGTGACTGTCATATCCATGGCTTCGGCTGTAATATGCTCATATGGTCCATGGTAAGCGTGACCACCAGTTCCAAGATTAGGACAAGGCAGCCCTTTAAAACTGAGCTGGCATCCATCTGTACCACCACGGATAGGAAGAATCAGAGGTGGTACGCCAGCCTGCTCACAAGCCTTTTTGGCGTTATCAATCAGGTTCATGCATGATTGAATTATTTCGGACATATTTTTGTACTGATCTTTAATTGTGAGAGTGACAGTTCCGTTACCCCATTTATCATTCAGATTCTTTTCTATTAATCTTAGAGTAGCTTTTCTTGCTTCAAAAGAGTTCTTATCATGATCCCTTACTATATAATTAAGATGCGCTTCACTTACATCCCCAGACATACTTATAAGGTGATAGAAACCTTCGTAATTTTCTGTACCTCTTGGTGTTTCCATAGATGGGAGTGAATTATTGATCTCCATTGCTACAAGGCTTGCGTTGATCATGGTGTCTTTGGCAGAACCGGGATGAACATTAAAGCCTTTTATATCAAAATCAGCTTTGCAAGCATTGAAGTTCTCGTATTGAATTTCCCCTTCGGTATCGCCATCAATTGTATAGGCATACTTTGCACCAAATTGTTCTATATTAAAATGTTCAGCTCCCATACCGATTTCTTCATCTGGAGTAAATGCAACACAGATTGTTCCGTGAGGAATGTCATTGCTTTGCAGATATTCAATGAGTGTAAGTATTTCGGCGATGCCAGCTTTGTCGTCAGCACCAAGAATAGTACTGCCATCAGATGTTATAAGTGTACGTCCCTTAAGATTTCTTAAATGTGGGAATACATCAGGATCAAGAGTTATACCGGCAGGAAGAGAAAGCATTTCTCCATTATAATTGTGAGTTATAACAGGAGTGATATCATGATTACAATAATCGGACACAGTATCCATATGAGCAATAAATCCAATGGCGGGAGCATTCTCATGGCCTTTTGTGGCAGGAAGCTTTGCGTACAGATAACATTTGTCATCAAGTATTATGTCCGATAAATTCAATTCTCTCATTTCATTTTCAAGATATTGTGCTAATTCAAACTGGCATGCAGAAGAAGGCACAGATGTACTGTTCTCATCACTGGGTGTACGGAATGAAACATATTTTAATAAGCGTTGATAGGCTTGCATAAGAATTACCTCCAATAATCTGATGTGTATATAATAACACATTTGACAAAACATTTAGCATATTGTGTGCTATAATAAAAGAAATTATGCGTTTTAATAATATATGGAGGGAACGAAAGATGGCAAATCAATAGGAGTAACGGATATTCCATGTAAATCAGATAAGGACGACCAGCTTGATATTGCGAGGTATGTGGATGGGTTGCAGAAGTTTATTATGAAGTGTCCGACACCAATGTCAATTGCAATACAGGGAGACTGGGGAACAGGAAAAACATCTACAATCAATATGCTTCAGAAGAAGCTTGAGAAAGAGAATAAAATTAAATGCGTGTATTTTAATACATGGCAGTATTCCCAGTTCAGTATGGCAGATGATCTGTATTTTTCATTTGTGAATACACTTGTAAAGAAATGCTGTGATTATCAGGAAAAAGCAAAGAACGTGAAAGCCAGTTTACAGAAGCTTGGAACAAGTCTTATAAATAATGTTGTCAAAGAAAATGTTGGAATTGATATCGGGGATTACTTCAAAAAGCAAGAAGAAAAGATGGAAAGCGTTGAGAATTTAAAAGAAGAATTCAGAAAAATGATTGATTCCGAAGTTGGCAGTGATGGACGAATAGTTATATTTATTGATGATCTGGACAGACTTACACCAGGTATAGCCGTTGAATTATTGTTGTTAATGGTGTAAGAAGCAAGTATGGAGAAAGTGTATCACAGGAAAAGTGCAGGAGCTTTTTCGATAAAATAATACAGTTACCTTTCAGACTGCCTGTTGAACATTATAGTCTGAACAAGCTTGTAAGACAGACTGTAGATGGATTAGTTATGGAACAGGATATTGATGCGCTTGCAGATTATATAGGCAACGAATTAGTATATAATCCAAGAGCGTATAAAAGACTTGCTAATTCATTTTTCCTGATAGAGATGGGAATGGATGATTACACAGAAGATGATATCAAGGATATTATAAAGGCACTTAAAAAGTTTGATTCATTTATGAGTAGAATTTCAGAAAAACATAATGGCAGGGATGAGATTAATAAACATCTTACGGATGTGCTGCAGATGACTTCTATAACCAGTGTGGCAGCTTCTGATGAAAAGACAGAAAGAAAAAAAGCTATTAAGATTAATAATGTGGTTATTAATGACAATGGTTCTGACATTGATACACCAACTAATGCTATAGTCAAAGTTTATAAAGAATTTCTTGGTAAGAATAAGGAGCTGATTGACAGTTATATTGAATATGAGCGGAGAATGTTAACTAAAGAAGACAGACATGATGCATTCTTTAGAAACAGGCAGGAATTATGTAAGGATAATTCTGGAAACACAGTATATATCGGACTATCAAGCAGTACTAGTGATAAAATGACATTCGTTGGAAAGTTATGTAAATTTATGAAGTGCAAAGATAAAAAGGCTCATGTTATATGGAAATATAATGATGAAGTAGTATATGATTCAGAACAGAGATAATGTCAACTTTTTGTACATTTTTTTCGTATAATTAAATATAACAGAAAGGGGGCATAATTATGGAAAAGAAAAAAATAATGATTGTCGGACTGGAGATAATTGTTATATGTGCGGTTATGCTTGTAATAGTATTAGCTCAGAAGAGAAAGCAGAATTTAATCAAACTGGATATTGGTGATACTAAAGAAGCAACAGAAAATCAGAATTATTGGAAAATGGGCGTACATAATATGGCAAAGGGAGATGACGGATATTATTATCTTCAGGATAGCGGCGAAGGAATGCTTTTAAAGAAATTTGATGGTAAGACAGTAACAGTAGTATGTACTAAAGATGGCTGCACACATGAAACCGATGATTGTGATGCCAGATTTACAGCAGATTATCTGAAAAAGACATTGTATTATTATAATGGACATATATTTATGATTCGTGTAGAAGACAGCATGGCAAAGCTTGTTCAGATTAATAATGATGGAAGTGAAAGGAAAGATGTAGCTGATCTGGTTAAAAATCATGGAGATGCAACGCTGTCACTGGTATTTAATGATAACTGTGTATATGTATATGACAATACTGGAACACTAGGGATGGATAAAGATAATACTAATATAATCAGAAAAGTGGATTTGGCAACTGGAGAAGCATCAGATGTATTTACGCATGAGTCTAAGAACAGCGCAATAATTAATGCAAAGAGTTATGGCAACAAGCTGCTTTTTGAAGAATTTCAGTGGTCAGTAGATAAGAGAAGCTTAAAGATGACAATGGAGCATCAGCTTAATTATTATGACTACGATTCAGGAAAAACAAAAGAATTATCTAAGAGAAATATTTCTGATTATTATATAAATATGGAAAGTGGCAAACTATATTTCTTTGAGGTTGGCAAAGGACTTTATGTACAGAATCTCAACGGCAAGAAAGTTAAGTGTCTGTATAAGGCGGATGACACAATACAGACAGCAACACTTTCTTATGATGGACAATATATCTATATGTCTAATGATGGATTTAAGAGTACAACTAAAGTCTCTGAAACGACAGATAAGAAGATTCTTGTTGTAGATAAAAAAGGAAGTCTTGTTAATACATTAGATGTAAGCAATATGGATACAGTGTATTTTGGAGATGAAAATTATCTGTTTGGAATGAAATCCGGAAAGCTTGTATATATGGAAAAGAGTTCGATTGCAGATAATTCTCAGTGGAAAACAGCCGAATAATTACATATAGTTTATTTATTCGGCAATACCTTCAGTTTCAACTTCTGGTGAAGTCTTTCTTACAAATATTGCTCTGAATATAAGTCTTACAAGTGGTCCACAATAAAACATCTGATAACAGATTGCCATAGGGAAGTTCATTGCCCACGTCTTAACCCACATGCCAAAAGATGGTTCTTTGAAGAGAAATGTTGCAACAAGACTCATGATTGGACACATAATGCAGCATATACATATTGATATTGCATATGTGATAAACTGAGGTCTGTCAGTCGGACGCATAACTGTGAATGCAAGCATTCTTGCAATCTTTCCTACAACGAAGAATTCGAGTATGAATGCAACAGGAACCATGATTGGTAATTCATGTGTTGCAGCTAAGAAAGTAGTACCATTTACAGTACCTGTGTTGAGAGCAACATTATATACGACCATTCCATAGACCATAATTGTTGCCATAATAATTGTGAAAATAACATCCTGAAACTTGTTTTTTGGCATAAAAAATCCTCCTTAATAATAACTTAAGCAAAACATGTGTTGTTCGTTATCATCCGGAGGATGTGTCGTTTCCAATATAACCATATTTAATTGTGCTGTGGTATAGTAGCATAATTAAAGGAAAAATGTCAAGAAAAATTAAAAGAATACTTGATTTTAAAATAAATGGGTGTATACTATAAACAATTTAATACATATTAAACTTCAGGGCAGGGTGCGAATCCCTACCGGTGGTAAAGCCCACGAGCCGAGGCGCAAGCCAGAGCATGATTCGGTGTAATTCCGAAGCCGACAGTAAAGTCTGGATGGAAGAAGTGATAGTAAAGTTAGTTATTCATAATAGAATGGATAAAGTGAATAACTGGCATGGATGTGGATACTGGCTCTGAGATGATTATTTTGTCTCAGAGCTTTTTTAGTTGCCTGAATATGGTGTTGGTATTAGAAGATATTAGAAAATATTAGGTAATATCAGATGGTATCAGATATTCAGAATTCTGGCGTGTATGGCTCCTGAAGTAGTGAAATTGGAAACTGCTTTGGGAGCTTTTTTAATGCTATTTGGTTGGGGATTTGCCATCTGTCTGAGTTCGCCACCTGGCGGGGGTTTCATATCTGGTAATTGAGGTGGATTGAACAGGAAAGTTTATGTCATAACATACGAGATTTCTGATTTATGGATTTCAGTAGGTATATTTTGTGAAAATAATAAGGAAATTAGAATGATTTACCTACTAAACAATTTATTTTCGGTCAGTTAGTAGGTCATTAGTTTATAAAAATGCGACTAACATTATCGACAAGATAAAAAATACCTACTAATTAAAGAAAAACATGGTTATTTGTACGAATTGTGATAATAGATGGAAGAAGAAAGGTGTAAAAATGCATCATGAAACAAAACAGCAATTAAAACAGCAACTAAAACAGGGAACAAGTCAGATATCGGGACAGGATGCCGGACAGGAGTTTTCAAGTGAAGATGAGCTTTACATGAAGCGTGCAATTGAACTGGCAAAGAGAGGAACAGGCTGGGTTAATCCTAATCCGCTGGTTGGAGCTGTTATTGTAAAGGATGACAGAATTATAGGTGAAGGCTGGCACAGGAAATATGGTGAGCTTCATGCGGAAAGAGATGCACTTTCAAGATGTACGGAGGATACCAGTGGAGCAACCATATATGTGACACTTGAGCCGTGCTGCCATCATGGGAAACAGCCGCCTTGTACTGAAGCACTTGTGCAGTCAGGGATAAGCAGGGTTGTGATAGGCTCGATGGATCCTAATCCTTTGGTTAGTGGAAAAGGCGTCAAATATCTTGAAGAACATGGGATTAAAGTTGAAGGTTGTGTATGCAATGAAGAATGTCTGGCGATGAATTATGTATTCTTTCATTACATAAGGAATAAAGAGCCATATTTTGTGATGAAAACAGCACAGACACTTGATGGAAAAATTGCCACATATAAGGGACTTTCCAAGTGGATTACAGGTGAGAAAGCAAGAGAAAATGTGCATGCAGACCGTCACAGATATGCGGCAATTATGGTTGGCGTCGGCACTGTGATTGCTGATAATCCAATGCTTGACTGTAGAAGTACAGCCGTAAGCAATCCACACAATCCTGTGCGAATCATATGCGACAGCAGATTGAGAACTCCGCTGGACAGCAGAATTGTAAAAAGTGCAGGGCAGATACCAACAATAATTGCTACATGTAGTATCGACAGCGACAGGAAATCTTTATATGAAAATGCAGGCTGCGAAGTTGTAGTTACAAAGGAATATGATCAGCATGTTGACCTAAAAGAGCTTATGCACATACTTGGAGAAAAAGGTATCGACAGTATAATTCTTGAGGGAGGCGGAACGCTTAACTTCTCGGCGTTGCAGGCTGGAATTGTGAACCGGGTTCAGACTTACATTGCACCTAAGATATTTGGTGGGGCAGACAGTAAAACAGCAGTTGAAGGCCAGGGTGTTGCAAATGTAGATGAAGCATATCAGTTAAGAAACAAGACCGTTCGTCTTCTTGGTGACGATATTCTGATTGAAGGAGAGTTGTAATGTTTACAGGAATTATTGAAGAAATCGGACATGTAAATAATGTAAAAAAAGGAACGGCGTCAGCAATTCTTACAATACAGGCAGAAAAAGTCCTTGTGGGAACACATATAGGAGACAGCATTGCTGTCAATGGTGTGTGCCTTACAGTGACAGGAATATATGATAACACATTTACTGCGGATGTAATGCATGAGACGCTGAATCGCTCATCACTTGGCAAGCTGGTGAGTGGCAGTGCTGTTAATCTTGAAAGGGCAATGGCAGCAGACGGAAGATTCGGAGGTCATATAGTTTCAGGACATATTGATGGAACAGGAAAAGTTGCAGCAATAACAAAAGATGATAATGCGGTATGGTATCAGATTAAGGCAGACAGCGGAATATTAAAATATATTGTTGAAAAGGGTTCGGTTGCCATAGACGGAATAAGTCTTACAGTTGCCAGGACGGACAGGCAGAGCTTTTCAGTATCAATAATACCACACACGGCAGGTGCGACAACGCTGTCACTTAGAAAAGTCGGTGATGTAGTTAATCTTGAAAATGACATTGTCGGAAAATATATTGAGAGGTTTCTTGCTCTGCGGGAAGAAGAACCGCAGACGGGAATCACAAGAGAATTCCTGCTAAAGAATGGATTTTAAAATATCAAAGGGAAAGGAAGGTAAAAAAAATGTTCGAGTATAATACAGTTGAAGAGGCGGTTAAGGATTTACAGGATGGAAAGCTGATACTTGTCTCAGATGATGAAAGCAGAGAGAATGAGGGCGACCTTATATGTGCAGCTCAATTTGCAACTACTGAAAATGTGAATTTCATGGCGACATATGGAAAAGGACTTATATGCATGCCTATGAGTGGAGATTTGTGCAGGAAGCTGGGACTTATACAGATGGTTGCTGACAATACAGATAACCATGAAACTGCATTTACAGTGTCAATAGACCATGTTAAGACGACAACAGGAATATCGGCAGAGGAGAGAGGCTTTACTGCAAGAACATGTGTGTCAGATGAAGCAAAGCCTGAGGATTTCAGAAGACCGGGACATATGTTTCCACTACGTTCAAAGCCTAATGGAGTTCTTGAAAGAAACGGACATACAGAGGCGACAGTAGACCTTATGAGAATAGCAGGACTTAAGGAATGTGGTCTGTGCTGTGAAATAATGAAAGCAGACGGAACAATGATGAGAAAAGAAGACCTCATAGAAATGTCCGAAAAATTCAATCTCAAATTCATAACAATTAAGGCAATTCAGGAATACAGAAAGAGACATGACAACTTGGTTGAGTGTGTGGCAGTTACAAGAATGCCCACAAAGTACGGTGAATTCATGGCACACTGTTATGTTAATAAGTTAAATGGCGAGCATCATGTTGCATTGGTAAAGGGGGACATTGGTGATGGCAGCAATCTTTTGTGCAGGGTACATTCAGAGTGCCTGACTGGAGACGCATTTGGCTCAATGAAATGTGACTGCGGTCAGCAGTTAGCGTCAGCGATGACACAGATTAACAATGAAGGCAGAGGTGTGCTTCTTTATATGAGACAGGAGGGCAGAGGAATCGGGCTTGTTAATAAGCTTAAGGCATATGCACTTCAGGATCAGGGAATGGATACACTCGAGGCTAATCTGGCACTTGGTCTGCCGGGAGACGCACGCGAGTACTACATAGGAGCACAGATATTGAAAGAATTAGGCGCTAAGAGCTTAAGGCTTCTTACTAACAATCCCGATAAGGTATACCAGCTTGCAGATTTTGGAATCGAAATCAGTGAGAGAGTACCTATTGAGATAGATGCGACCAGCTTTGACAGGTTCTATCTTAAGACAAAGCAGACAAAGATGGGACACATTTTAAATGTAGTGTAAAAATATGGATTATTTATAAGGAGGAATTGATAATGAGAGTTTTAGAAGGTAAGTTAGTTGACAGTGGAATTAAGGTAGGTATTGTAGCAGCAAGGTTTAATGAATTTATTGTGTCTAAGCTTGTTGCGGGAGCTAAAGACGGGCTTGTAAGACATGATGTTTCAGAAGAAAATATTGATCTTGCATGGGTGCCTGGCGCATTTGAGATACCATTGATAGCTTCAAAGATGGCAAAGAGTGGCAAGTATGACGCTGTTATATGTCTTGGCGCAGTTATAAGAGGTGCTACAAGCCATTACGACTATGTGTGCAGCGAGGTTTCCAAGGGCATTGCAAATGTTTCTTTAGCAAGTGATATTCCTGTTATGTTCGGTGTGCTTACTACAGATACAATTGAGCAGGCAATTGAGCGTGCCGGAACTAAGGCAGGCAATAAGGGATTTGAGTGCGCTGAAGGTGCTATTGAGATGGTTAATCTTATTAAAGAGATTGAAGGATAATATATAAAATATGATATAAAATGGATATGCGAAGCTGTTGATATAAGGTATAATAGACTTGTTTCCTTTAATAATTGCTAAATGGGTATATATTACATATAAATTTATCGAATCGATGGGAGAGATAAGATGAAGTGGGGAATTTTGGCTACAGGTAATATTGCAAAAAAATTTGCATCAACCATAAATCAGATGAGTAAAGAAAATGAACAGTTAGTAGCAGTTGGTTCACGTAACATTGAAAGTGCAAAAGCCTTTGCTAAGGAGCATGATATCCCAAGATATTATGATTCGTATGAAGCACTGGTTAAAGATCAGGATGTTGAGGTTGTTTATGTAGCAACACCAAATACTTTGCATTATGAGAATTGCAGGTTATGTCTTGAACATGGAAAGCATGTATTGTGCGAAAAGCCGTTTACGATAAATGATAAACAGGCACAGGAACTGTACAGGCTGGCAAGGGATAGGCATCTTTTTATTATGGAGGGACTCTGGATATGGTTTCTTCCATTGTATGATCGTTTACGAAGTATCTTACAGCAAGGAGTAATTGGAAAAATAAAACATATTTCATGCCAGTATGGGTTTGTTGCAACAGGTGCCAGAAAAGAGCGCAAATTTAATCCTGCACTTGGTGGAGGTGCTTTGTTGGACATAGGAATTTACAATCTGGGATTTCTGCGTATTGTTACAGGAGATGAGCCGCAGAATGTAGAAACTCAAAAAGTACATATTAATGAGTATGGAACAGATGATTACAGCTGTCTCAAACTGACATATAATGATGGATGTACTGCAGAATCAGTCCAGACAATAGGGCAGGAATTAAAACGTAATGCCAGAATTGAGGGAACAAAGGGAAGTATATTTTTACCGGATTTCCAACACGCTGAGACCATGATACTTGAGGTGGAAGGAAAAGAACCGGAAACAATCGAGTGCCCGGTTGATATAAATGGCTTTGAATATGAAATCAGAGAAGTAAGCAGATGTGTAAAACTTGGATATTGCAGCAGTGATGTATATACAGCTAAAGACAGTATTGCACTTACACGGATGATGTATGATATCCGTACGAGCTGGAGTGAAGCAGATATGAAAACAGTTATTATATATGCATCGGTTCATCACAATAATACAAAGAAAATTGTTGATGCCATAGCAGATGAATATGGGGTTGATATTATTGATGCAGCTAAGATTACTGAAAAGGACTTATCAGGGTATGATCTTATTGGATTTGCTTCTGGTATTTATTTTGGTAAGATGCATCAGTCCGTAATTAACTTTGCAGAAGTAAATCTTCCAGAGAATAAGGATGTTTTTCTTATATGCACTTATGGAGGAAAGCCGGTATTTGATTCAATAAAGGGAATTATAAAAGAAAAGCAGGGAAGAATTGTGGGAGAATTTTCTTGTAAGGGATATGACACATTTGGACCATTCAAGCTTATAGGAGGAATATCAAAAGGACATCCAGATAAGAATGATCTGGATAATGTAAAGGCTTTTTTTAAAGAGTTGTGTAAAAATCGGAATTGACAGTCTTAATCCAACACTTTTTGCTATCTGTGTTGTTCAGATTGGTTCTATTCGGAATATATAATAGCCTCATCAAAGAAAAGGAGGCTATAAGCTATGAACACAGATAAAATTTATGCAGAAGCAATTGCAAACGAGTACGCACCAAAGGAAACATCAAAGGTAAAGGCCCTTAAGAGACTGGACATAAAAGCAAAAAGTCCTGCGAATATTTTTGCCTATACATTTGGTGTTGCAATGTCGCTTGTTTTAGGTGTTGGAATGTGCCTTTCAATGCAGGTTTTAGGGGATGGAAGTACAGTATCTTTTGTCCTTGGAATTATCATCGGTCTTGTAGGAATCGTCGGAGTAAGCGTTAATTATCCTATCTACAAAAAGCTGCTTGAAAATGGAAAGAAGAAATATGCATTTGATATTATCGAATTAGCAAAGCAAATAAGCGAAGCGGATGAATAATGAAAGGGGGCAGCGAGGTGTGACAAAATCTGAAAGCAAATACTTTAACACTGCCCGCATGATGGATGAGGCTTTGATTGAACTGCTTTGCAAGAAAGACATTCAGTATATATCAGTTAAGGAAATCTGTGCAAAAGCAGGAGTAAACAGGTCAACTTTTTATCTTCATTATGAGACGATTTCTGATTTGTTAGAGGAGACAATTGAGCATATCCAGGCGGAGTTTCAAAAGTCTTTTCATATTGAAGCTGGGGATTTCATAGAGGAGATTGATAAGATGCCCCTTAATGAGCTCATCCTGATAAATGATAAATTCCTGCATCCGTATCTGAATTTTGTAAAAGAGCATAAGCATATTTATAGAGCAACAATAAACAATCCGGGTATCATGCGTTCTGAAGCAAAGCTTGCAGCACTGTATGAGCATGTTTTAGGGCCTATCTTTAATCGCTTTAAAATACCGGAAGAAGAGCATAAATACTGGCTTGTATATCACATAAACGGAGTGATGGCCATAGTTCTGGAATGGCTTAAGTGGGATTGTAAGGAACCAGTAGAGGATGTGGCAGAGATAATTGAAAATTGTGTGCGAACCAAAAATGCTGCAGGTATAGAGGAGCCGTCTATATGAAAAAAATCATTATGGGATTTATAGA
>CAMDYG010000022.1 GCA_945910225.1 uncultured Eubacterium sp.
CCTGATGAAGTATAATACCTCCTATAAGCTGAACATGATAATGTTCCATGCCAAGTACTCTCTTGCTCGCCTCTCTTACTGTAGCAAATGCTTCTGGCAGAATATCATCAAGTGTTTCACCCTTTGATAATCTTTCCTTAAACTCTTTAGTCTTTCCTTTTAATTCATCATCGCTTAACTTAGAAAATGCTTCTTTATAGCTTTCTATCTTATCTGCGATAGGGTATATTCTTTTTAATTCATGTTCGCTATGTGTTCCAAATAACTTTTGAGCTAATCCCATTACCTTATACTTCTCCTTATAAAAGCCTAATTATTCTGTAATTGTACCACCAAATACTGATTCTATCAAGCAGTCGTTTAACAGTCTGGTTTGTTATAAATATACATTCCGATATATTTCCATGAATCCGGCAATATTCTGTCAAACACAGCTGTATCAGCTCTGCCTAATCTCTCTCTTCCTTTTTCGCTTCTTCCAAAGCATCCAAGAACACCTGCATATTTTTCTTCTACAAGCTGGAAATCCTTCATCAATTCATGAATTTCTTTTCTGCTCTCATAATGCCAGCTCTTGCCCCACCTGACAAATGTCTTTCTTGCAAATCTGTGTAGGAATGAAGCCTGCATATTTTCAACAAAAACAAGTGTTCCTCCTGGTTTAAGGCACTGATATATTCCATCCACGCATGCCTTCTGTTTGTCATAATCGTTAAATGAGCCAATTCCCCCTATAACAGACTTAAATACAACATAATCATATTGTCCGTAATACTTTTCTGGAATATCTGTTCCATCAACAGCCTCATAAACAACCCGGTCTGCAACATTGTATCTTTCATGCAATGCATTAGCCTTAGGAGTTGGACCTTCAAGGTCTGTGCATGTAACATAAGCCCCATTAAGTGCAAAATATAAAGATAAACCTCCATCTCTTGCTCCAAGTTCCAGAACTTTCTTATTATTAAAATCTATATTTCTTTTCTCAATAAAATCTATGAACTTACCCCAATTCTCAACATCCCACTCTATTACATCACACTTTAACTTGTAATCCATTGCATCCTCCCGATCCAGCACGTTCTGTCATTAGTATAAAAACCAGAATATATATTAACATAATATGCATAAAAAATCTTTCTAAACATAAAAAACCTGACAGGCATAATACCTGTCAGGTCAATCACATTAACATATACAATCAATATTAGTCAAGTTCTGGCTCAATAAGTCCGTAAGTATTACCTTTTCTCTTGTAAACAACATTAACTTCCTCTGTCTCAGAATTGAAGAATACATAGAAATTATGTCCTAAGAGTTCCATCTGTACGCATGCTTCCTCAGGATCCATTGGCTTAATTCCGAATCTCTTGGTTCTGATAATCTTAACCTCATCATCGTCATAATCCTTATCTACGAATTCCTGTGCAAATGCGGCTGCATTCTGTTGCTTATCAACAATCTTATTCTTATACTTCTTCAACTGACGTTCAATAACCTCTTCAACAAGATCAATTGATACGTACATATCACTGCTTACCTGCTCACTTCTGATAATGTTACCCTTAACAGGAATTGTTACCTCTATCTTCTGTCTTTCCTTCTCAACACTTAAAGTAACATTAACTTCTGTCTCTGGAGCAAAAAATCTGTCAAGCTTTCCAAGCTTTTCTTCTACTGCTGACTTTAATCCTTCTGTTATATCAATATTTCTTCCTGTAATTATAAATCTCATGATGTCCAACTCCTTTACGTGTTTTATAATCGTGGGCCAAGGTAAGAATCTGATTAAACCCTTTCACACCTTCTCAATCTAATATATCAGATCTTCTTACTTATTAAATCACTGCATATGCTGAAAGAAAACACTATCATGAACCTCCAACGTTCATTGTCATTTCTTTAACCTCCTTCTGCATAATCATATGCAGTAAACACGACCTTAAGATACAAAACTGTATACTTAATTTATGTAAATATTATATCACATCTTTGTAAATTAACAAGTATGTCCTTTAATTATTTTATGCAATTATGTCAAGCTCTTATATCCAACTTTTTTATTTTTCAGAATATTTAACAAAACATTTATTCTTATTTCATGATAGTAAATCATGATTAAATGTTGACCATTTTTTGTTGATAATGTGCATAACTTGGTTGATAAGTGTATTTTTAGTTAAATTCTGCCTTTTTCTTTGTTGATAACTTTTTGATATGTTCATAAACTCTGTCAAGCGATTATTGAAATAAATACAATTCTGATTTCTTTTTGGTAAGTATGCACAAGGCGATTTTTGTCAATATTTCTTTTTTATTTTTTTGTAGTATTTACTTGTGTTTTCCTGTATTATATTAACGATATTATTGAAATTAATCATAGCAGGAAATGAGGATTTTTATGAAAAAAACTATCGTTATAACTGGAGCTTCCCGCGGAATTGGAAGAGCTGTTGCAATAGAACTTGCAGGAAAAGATACTAACATTGTCATTAACTGTGCTAAAAATGTGGATAAGTTAAATGAAGTAAAATCAATTATTGAAGAAAAAGGCAGTGCCTGTGAAACATTTATAGGAGATATGGGAAACTACAATGATGCTCAGAAAATGTTTGACATGTGTCTTCAGCATTTCGGACAGACAGATGTCCTTATTAATAACGCCGGAATATCTATAGTAGGCCTGTTTCAGGATATGAGCAGGGACGACTGGCGCAACATATGCAGTTCCAACATTGACTCCGTCTTTAACTGCTGCCACTTTGCAGTCAGGGACATGATAAAAAGGCACTGTGGAAAAATCATTAATATTTCATCTGTATGGGGACTATATGGCGCAAGCTGCGAGGTTGCTTATTCTGCAACCAAAGGTGCCGTTAATGCATTTACCAGGGCTCTTGCAAAAGAGCTTGCACCAAGCCAGATCCAGATCAACGCCATCGCCTGTGGGGCAATAGATACTGACATGAATGGACATCTGTCTGATGACGACAAGGCAGCTCTTTCGCAGGAAATCCCTGCCGGCCGGTTCGGAACCACGCAGGAAGTAGCCCAGCTTGTTAATTCACTTATTAATATGAATAATTATCTTACCGGACAGATAATAACTCTTGATGGTGGATGGATTTAACTAATGTTACCCGATATAACTTTTATCAATTCTGATAACCGCACGGCACTCCTTTTGTCTTGCGGTTATTTTTCTCTGGATCTGATTCTTTATTTCATCATCAGACAAATGATACTTATAAGGAACAAGCACATCAAAGATAAGATTAGTGATAAACGGACCTTTGACTGTCCTGAAATCATGTATATCAAGTTCTTCTCCAACTGACTTCACAACTTCTTTGGTAATCTGTCTTAACTGGTTAATAACTTCATCATCCGTAACAACAGGATCCATATGTATGCTTATAAAACATTTCATGTGTTTCTCAACCCTCTGTTCAGCCATATCTATATAATCATGTGCTTCCATCATATCCATATTAGCTGGAACTTCCGCATGAAGAGAGGCATATACCCTTCCCGGTCCATAATTATGTACAATAAGATCATGTACACCTATTATATGCTTATCCTGAAGAACAATATCTTCCAGCTGCCTTACATATTCCTTCGTAGGCGGCTGGCCAAGAAGTGGCTGGAGTGTATCCTTTGCTGCTCCGAATCCTGCCAGCATTACAAATACTGCTACAACAACACCAGCTATGCCATCAATATTGATATCAGAGAAAAGTGTAAGAAGCACGCCCGCAAGAACAACTGATGTTGCCACACAATCCGACAGACTGTCTGTTGCCGTAGCTTTCATAGCTGCAGAATCAACCTTTGCTCCAAGATATTTATTAAACTTTGCCATCCACATTTTCATAAGGATGGACAGCACAAGTATTATCAGTGATGGAACAGATACCTCCAGAGGCGTAGGATGCAATATCTTCCTGAATGATGTTGTCAGAAGTTCAAATCCCATTATCACTATCGCTCCAGATACTATGAATCCAGATATATATTCAATTCTTCCATGTCCATACGGATGCTCATAGTCAGCAGGCTTCCCCGCCAGTTTAAATCCAATAAGAGTAACAACTGAAGAACCTGCATCTGACAGATTGTTTACTGCATCTGCCATAATTGAAACAGAAGCCGTAAGTAATCCTGCCATTATCTTTGCTGTAAACAGAATCAGGTTACATATAATACCAACAATTCCAGCAAACACCCCATATCTGGTTCTTACATCAGGATCTTTTGTCCTGTCATAATCCTTTACAAATGTCTTAAGTAATAAATCAACCATTTCCTTCTCCTTTTATCCCTGCTGCACATTATTTATTATTATATACTATATCAGATTCAATTTAAAGATTCATATTTTCATTTACATTAAATACGCATAAGGCTTATAATATGAATAATTATTGTAATAATTTGGAGGTCTGTTATGCTGGATTTTGAAACTGTAAGGCCTGAAACTGTTGGAATATCTTCAAAATGTCTTACTAATTTTGCCAGAAGGCTTGAAAACTATAATATTCCCATGCACAGCATAATTGTTATGCGTCATGGAAAAATATGTATGGAAAGCTATTATGCTCCATACACCAAAGACACTCTTCACAGAATGTTTTCTGTAACAAAATCATTTGTATCACTGGCTATCGGACTGCTGGCTGATGAAGGCAGAATTTCTCTTGATGACCATATAACTGATTATTTCCCGGAGAAACTCCCTGAATCAGGCGCACATCCTTACATGCAGATGCTTACCATACGCCAGATGCTTACTATGAGAACCTGTCATGATAAAAATGCATACAAAGTGGGCGGCTGTACCGACTGGGTTGGTTCTTTCTTCTCTGTCACACCAGATCATGTTCCGGGAACCAGTTTTTCTTATGACACAGCGTCTACCCATACATTGTGTGCTCTTGTGGAAAAGTTGACTAACATGAATCTTCTTGATTATCTGAGAACAAGGTTTCTTGATGAAATTGGTTTTTCTAAAGAGGCATATATATTAAAAGCTCCTGATGGCAACAGCATGGGTGGTTCAGGAATGTGTGCAACTCCACGTGATGTTCTTAAAGTCATGTATGTTGTATCACATAATGGATGTATTAATGGAAAACAGCTGCTTCCCGCAGATTACCTCAGAGAAGCTGTTGTAAAACATAGTGATCCATATGGCAAGTCTGGGACATGGGAAGAAATGCAGGGTTATGGATACCAGTTCTGGATAACCACACATAATGGATATGCTTTTTACGGAATGGGTGGGCAGCTTGCTGTATACTATCCCGACAAAGATATATGTCTTGTTACAACGGCTGATACACAGGGACGTCAGGGTGGTGTCCAGTGCATATATGATGCCTTCTATGAGGAAGTCTATGATAAAACAGATCTGGCAGATAATTATATTTCACAATCAGATTGCGATTATAATGAACTCCTTGCATACGAAAGATCATGCCAGCTTCTTGTAGAACCTGGTAATTATGATTCTTCATTAATCAATATGATTAATGGCAAAACATATACATTTGACAATAATGCGTGCGGAATATCCGAACTTACCATCAGATTCTCTGATACGGGTGGAACTCTCATGTATAGGAATACTACCGGAAATCATTTATTGGAATTCGGTCTTGGAAAGAATATTTTCCAGAATTTCCCGGACTACAATTTCAAATGTGGTGCAAGTGCAGCTTTCAGGGCTGATAATAATCTTCTCATCAAAGTCCAGATTATAGACAGTGCTGTTGGAAACTTATATATATCCTTAAGTTATACAGACAACTACATAACAGTAATGATGCGTAAGCTTGAAGAATCATACTTTAATGAATATCAGGGTGTATTCAGCGGAAAGTTACGTTAAATCTAAAAAGCACGATGGAATGAAATCTACATCCATCGTGCTTTTATATTAATCTCTATTTTGTCCGATATTAGAACATAAGTCTGATAACCCATGTAGCAAAGCTTACTGCTACATATGTTAATCCCATGATAACTGGAATCTTCTTCTCATCCTTGCAAAGTGCGCGGATTGCCATGAATACAAAAACATATCCTGCAACGGTTGCAAAAAGTGATGTACATATTGAAACTCTGCTAAAGAAGCTTACTGGTATAAGATCGATAACCCAGCTGAGAATCTTTGCTGGAACACCTAATACAGCAAGTATGCCATATGTAGCAAGTCCCTGTACATAAGTAACATTTGCCTTATTAAACGCCTTTGCAAGAAGCATTACAACAAGTGCAAATACTGCTGCTGATACTGCAACAAGAAGTATCTCTAAAAACATATACTTGAATATAGCACCAGTTTCATATGGCTTATATGATGTGTATGATGTATATGCTGATAACAGACTATCAAGGTCTGAACTTCCTGTTGTAACCTTTGCCTTTGAATTAGCGATAAGCATATCAAAAAGCTTAGTTAACATATTAATCAATGCCTCACCACCAATAAGAATGGCAACAAGCACAATATTTACTTTAGCAACAAATGCAGAAACAGTCTCTACAGGTGCTGTAAATAATCCCTTGAATATATTAATATACTCCACAAATGGATTAGGACCTGCTGGCTTAGCTGCCTGTGGCTGTACTGGCTGGCCACCTGGAACCTGCTGATATACAGGCTGCTGATAAGCCTGCTGCTGATTTACCTGCTGCTGGTATACAGGCTGTTGTGGCACTCCCATCTGTGGTGCTGCTGCCTGTGGCTGCTGGCATGTGCATATCTCACCTTCTTTTAAAGGCCTTCCACATCTCATACAAAAACTCATTCTTTTTCCCTCCTAAGGTTCAATTAATAAATACTTTTAAATTATAGTATATAACCAATTGGTTATCAACCTGTATCATAGTACCATGATACCTTCCTTCCAGCAATTGCTTTATCTGCACATTTCATGCTCGTAAACTGCAAATATTGAACTTTACGCATCATTTACTATCGTATTCCGGCTTTATCCATTATATATTCCATCCGGTTAATATATGAATGATATTCTGCAACTTTATCATGTCCGTTTTTTGCAATCTGTGCACGTTCATCCTCATGATTAAGATAATACTCTGTCTTTCTTAACAGATCATCATGACTTTCATAGTATACATAATCCTTTCCATTCTCAAAAAAATCAGTATACTCCAGCTGGAAACTTGTCATAAGGAATCCTCCTGCGCCCATAATATCCCATGCTCTCAGTGGAATTCCCGTACGGATATTACGCATTACCGGATTAATATTAATCCTGCTGCAATTAAACACCTTCGGCATATCTGTCATGTAATTAACCGCACCCTTAAGATTAACCTGAGTAAGATCCTTATCCGGATCGTCAGTATACAGATCTGTTGGAAAGTGCTTTGCAAGCTTATTAAGTATCTGCACTCTTTCTATATTAGCAAGTTTGAACCCTAAAAATGTTGATGAAAACACAAGTGCTATATCTGAAAATGCCCTTTCATCCTGCTTAAAATCTATAAGCTCACATAACTGTTCAAGTATATCAACTGTAAGTATTTTATCGAATATACTGTCACCATATATTTCCATCTGTGAAAGCATTGCCGCATCAAAATATCCTCTTAGATATTCCGGCAGTCTGTCTTTTATATCATCATACGAATTCCTATGATACATTCCTCCAACAAATGAAACCTCGCTGCTCCACTGCTTTCGCTCTTCTTCTGTAAGCGCTCCCGTTATCTTATCAACCCTTTTACAATTAACAGCCAGCGGAAGATACCATACATGCTCTGCCCCAAGACTTCGCAGCTCTTCACAATAAAATCTGTCAAATATAAAGATATAATTACATTTGTTAAACAGCGACTGATGATATAGGGATATAAGCGGACTGTCCACTGTCCACGCAATATACTTCTTTCCAAGTTCCTCACACAGATCTGATACATGTGGAAAATAATTAAGCGAAAATACACAGTCGTATGCAGAAAAGACCTGCCTAAGCTCCTCATAATCGCGGAGCTTAAAGCCGGTCTCATCATCCTTGTCTATTACTGTTTCTGTGTAGTCATATACTTCATGTCCGAAATATTCAATTGCTGACTTTACATCATCCTGATTGAACACTTTCCATCTGTATAAAAGTATTTTCATTGTGCACATGCCTTTTCAAGTACTTCAAAATAGTTCTCAAATGTCTTACAGCAGCACTCATAATTATCTATTATTATGCCGTCAACACGCAGTCCGATAAGCGCAAAAGACATTGCCATTCTGTGATCATTGTAGGTATCAACGACTCCCGGCTTAACCTTACCTGGAGATATCTCGATACGATCTCTTCCTTCCTTGACATCAACGCCAAGATTGTTAAGCTCGTTAACCATAGCCTCGATTCTGTCTGATTCCTGTAATCTGATATGTTCAATATTCTTGATAATAATAGTAGTCTTTGCAAATGGAGCAATTGCAGCAAGTGTCATTGACTGATCTGAGAAATCATTCATATCGACATCTACACCACTATATTCTCCATCCTTAGGGCCACTGACACAGATTCCCTCTCGTTCCTCTGTCACTGCACATCCCATCTGCTTAAGCACATCTATAAACTTAAGGTCTCCCTGCATTGAATTAGAGTGTACTCCCTTAACAATGGCCGTTCCACCTGTAAGCGCTGCTGCCGCATAGAAATAGCAAGCTGCTGAAACATCTGGTTCAATGTGATATGTCTGTGGATAATATCCTGAACCAGCAGGGACTGTGTATTCTGAGCCTTCATGTTCAACGGCACATCCAAACTGTTCCATCATCTTGGCTGTAATACGGACATATGAGCCTTCAGTCTTATTACTTGTGATGTGGACATGCATTCCTTCTTCAAGCATAGGAGCTGTCATCATAAGTGCACTTAAAAACTGTGTACTCTCACTTATGCTTATTGATACATGGTTATTAGGCTTCTTTCCACCAAATGCTGCACCTTTAACATTAACAGGAAGATGTCCGTCCTTCTCAAGGAATTCAATCTCCGCACCCATTTCCTGTAATGCTTCAAAAAGTGGAAGCATTGGTCTTTTCTTCATCTGTTCAGATGCTTCAATTGTGTACTCACCATCTGACAAAGCAAGCATTGCTGTAAGGAAACGTGCCGCTGTTCCTGCACTTCCCACGTTAATTGTTGCTCTCTTCTTAGGAATATCTCTTCCGTGTCCATGAATGATAACATATCGTTCAACTTCGTTTACTTCAATAACATATCCAAGTGAGATAAGACTTAAAAGAAAATGTCTTGAATCATCACTGAATAAAACTCCCTCGAGGGTACATTCGCCCTGCGATAATGCTGCCATAAGCAGCGCTCTGTTAGTAATACTTTTTGAACCAGGCACTTCAACTGTACAGTGAATCGGGTGGTCCAGCTTCTTAACCTTGTACTGTGACATAACTTTACTACCCCATTAAACGTAATTATCTCTCGTCCATATCAACATATGGTCTGTGATGTCCAACATATTTGTAAGCAGGACGGATAATCTTACCTGCATTAACAAGTTCCTCAAGTCTGTGTGCACACCAACCTGAAATTCTTGAAGTTGCAAACATTGGTGTAAACATTTCTTCAGGAATACCAAGCATTGTGTATACAAATCCACTATAGAAATCGACATTGGCACAGACTGGCTTAAACATCTTTCTCTTGTTCATGATAAGCTGTCCTGCCTCGCTTTCAACAAGCTCATATAATGCAAATTCCTTCTGCATTCCCTTCTCTTCTGAAAGCTGTTTTGCAAATTTCTTAAGAATAACTGCTCTAGGATCTGAATTAGTATATACTGCATGACCCATACCATAGATAAGTCCGGCATGGTCAAATGCTTCTTTGTCAAGGATCTTGTTAAGATATGTACATATCTCATCTTTATTTTCCCAGTCACTGCAATGTGCCTTAATATCTGTAAACATTTCCTGAACCTTTAAGTTAGCACCACCATGCTTAGGTCCTTTAAGTGAAGCGATTGATGAAGCAATTGCTGAATATGTATCTGTTCCTGATGAAGTAACAACATGTGTTGTAAATGTTGAGTTATTACCACCACCATGCTCTGCATGAAGAACAAGACAGATATCAAGAACCTTTGCTTCAAGCTCCGTAAAGTCTCCATCATCTCTTAACATATAGAGAATATTCTCGGCTGTTGAATAACCCTTCTTAGGATTCTTTATCATAAGTGTTCCATCAAGCTTAAAATGTCTGTATGACTGATAAGCATATACTGAAAGAAGAGGCATCTTGGCTATAAGCTGAAGACTCTGTCTTAATACATTAGGAATTGAAATATCATCCGGTTTCTCATCATATGAATAAAGACTTAAGATACTCTTCATAAGCGAATTCATAAGATTAGTACTTGTTGCCTTCATAATAACATCTCTGATGAATGCACCTGAAAGCTCCTGAAGATCTGTCAATATTCTTATAAATCTGTCTAACTGATCCTTGTCTGGAAGTACACCGAATAACAGAAGATATGTTGCTTCCTCAAATCTGAATCTGTCAAGGCTGCTTCTCTTGATAAGCTCCTCAACATTATATCCCTGAAAATATAATTCTCCATCTACAGGTATCTTTCTTCCGTGAACACTCTGGTTGCCTAATACATCTGATATCTCAGTAAGACCTGTAAGTACGCCGTTACCATTGCTGTCACGAAGACCTCTCTTTACATCATACTCTGTATACAGATTCTGATCGATTATGCCTGAGGCTGTACACTCTTTTACGAGTTCCTCAAAATCGCTCTTATCTACTGTTGAAAGTTCCATCATTTCCTGATTGTTCATAGCTTTCCTCCTCTTGATTATTTCCCGCATAGCTAAAAACGCAGATGAAAATATTATATCTGCTACTACAGGTGTTTGTCAATTTACTGTTGTTTGTTTCCAGTCTCTTTCCTCATACCGATTACCGCATCTGCAAGCTGTCTTAAATCATCGGCACTTCCCTCTGTAAATCCGTTTTTACCTACAACAAGACAATTATCGTCTCCGACAAACAGATATATATTATTCTGATCCTGATTCCATTTCACAACATCATCCCAGCTGAATGTATCACTATCATTCTCTTCATCTGTGATGATAATATTCTCTGCATCTATCTTATATGAAAATTTAACACCAACCATCTTGCCATATATATTGTGGAACTTGCGTCTGTTGCTCCTATCCATTCCAACCATTCCTATATATAAGAATACTACCGCAACCAGTCCGAACAACACTATCATAAATGTATCCGCCTGCTCATTTCCTGTCATCTTAAGGACAAGTTCTCTTATCATCATCATTCCAAATATAAGTCCGAATAAATTATATGCAAGCTTAAATGTCTTATATCTGCTGTTATCAAAATTACTGGCACGCATGGCACCATCCATACATTCCTTTGTAAATTCAGTATTATTTTTAATTGTCATTTATTCCTCCCTGTGCATTTCCCAATAAATAATAAAACACATTTGTCTAAAAAATAATTTTAGACCAGTCATGTGAATCATGTCAATGGGTGAATCGTGTTGTAGCCAATATCCCCCGTATCTGATATAATACTTTTATATATTACGTGTTTAGAAAGGAGTATTCTTATGAAACTTGCCTGCATTACCGGAGCCTCTTCCGGCATAGGAAAAGAATTTGCATATCTGCTTGCCGACCTTGATTATGACCTTATTCTGGTTGGAAGAAATACGGCTGCACTTCACGAAATCGCTGATAATGTCGCTGTAAGATGCAAATGTATCACATGTGACTTATCAGATGAGAAATCATGTGTTGAACTCGGAAAGAGACTGCGCAGATTTCCTCTTGATATCATGATTAATAATGCCGGTTTTGGAGAACTTGGCACATTTGCTGAAACAAGGCTGAAAAATGACATCAACATGATTAATGTTAATATTAAAGCTGTACATATACTTACTAAAGCTGTTCTTCCGGGATTTATAAAACGTGACAGGGGTTACATAATGAATGTAGCATCCAGTGCCGGGCTGCTTCCTGGTGGTCCATATATGTCTACATATTATGCAACTAAAGCATATGTAACAAGCCTTACTACTTCTATTCATGGGGAACTTCGGGACTTAAAAAGTAATGTTCACATAAGCATGCTGTGTCCTGGTCCTGTTGATACCAACTTTAACAATGTCGCCAATGTAAAATTCGCCTTATCAGGAATTCCTGCTGACTATTGTGCTTATTATGCACTATGTAAAATGTTTACTGGAAAGCTTACCATTGTTCCTACATTTACAATGAAAGCCGGAGTTTTTGGAAGCAGATTCCTGCCAAGACAGGTGCTTGCCTTTATGACAGGCCATCAGCAGAAAAAGAAAACAGACAGCATCTGATTCGATACTGCCTGTCAGTCTAGAATTTTTTTGAAAATATTATATTCTTTCTTTCAACAAGCACTGCCTTGTTAAAAAACACATCAACTGCAGCCTTATAATCAGCCATTCTCTGGGATTTCTTAATTGCCTTGATTTCTTTTCTGCAATCATCAAACACATATTCCATATAGCACCACATTTCTTTCATTCTGTGTATGGCATGTGTGTCTCCCGGCATTATGGCTGTGCGGGCTGCATATACAAGGTCATGAAGTTCCTTCATCAGCTTCTTGTCTGAATCAAGGTCACGAACCATTTCTTCAGGATTATTATCTGTCAATACACTAATCAGTCCCGGGTCTGCAATAAGCCCTCTTCCAAGCATAAACGCATCAATCTCAGGGAACATCTGCTTCATCTCAAGAAAATTCTTTCTCGTAAATATATCTCCGTTAAGGACCAGCTTGTTCCTGCTGTTATCCACTGCGTAGCGGAAGGCATCCAGATGCAGCTCATTTCTGTAATAATCCGTGCGCACTCTCGGATGTACGATTAATTCCTCTAGCGGATATGTATTATACACATCCATTATCTGTGGAAAGTTTTCATCATCTTCTACCCCGATCCGCGTCTTAACAGAAACCTTAATATTATCCCTTATAAATGAATCCTCAAACACTGCATCCAGAAAGCGGTCAAGTTTTTGTGTATCCCGAAGCATCCCTGAGCCTTTATCCTTTGAAACAACTGTGCCTGACGGACATCCTGCGTTAAGATTAATCTCACTGTAACCATACTTTTCATAAAGCATTCTCGCAGTCCAGATAAAATCCTTCGCCTCATTAGTCATTACCTGTACAACTGTATATGTATCCTTATTATGTGCGCAGTCTATATCTCTTATCTCTCTGGCAAGAAAATTCTCTGACTTATTCGGGGAAATAAATGGCGTAAAATATTTTGCAATCCTGCCGTTTCCAAATGTTTTCTCGTAAGCATTGCGGTATGTAAAGTCTGTAAGCCCCTCCATCGGAGCCATATATATAGTATTCTTCATGTAATCTGTCTCTTAATCAATCTAATGTGTATGTGCCATTACTGTTGGTTATAACTGCAGTCTCATAAAATTCCTTTACCGCCTTTATCATGTATTCTGTGTCCATAATTCCTGCTGTCTCAAAAGGCGAATGCATCGCAAGCTGGGCAAGTCCGATATCTACTGTATTCATTGACACATGGCAGTTGGCTATATTCCCAAGTGTTGAACCTCCTGGAATATCTGAGCGGTTGGCAAATTCCTGTGTAGGGACTCCTGCTCTTTTACATATTTCTTTAAATACTGCAGCTGATATTGCATCTGTTGTATATTTCTGATTAGCATTATATTTAATAACTATTCCCTTATTCATATGAGGTCTGTTGGTCGGATCAGCTTTCTCAAGATAATTAGGGTGAACCGCGTGTGCATTGTCTGCTGAGAGCATGAAAGAACCTGCACATGCCCTTATATAGTCCTCTTTATCTTTTCCTGCACACAATGCTATCCGCATAAGCACATCTGATAAAAATGTTGAATTTGCCCCCTGTTTGGTACTGCTGCCAACCTCTTCGTTATCAAATACTGCACATACTGCAACGCTCTCCTGATTGCTGTCATCACTGTCTATCAGCGCCATCATACATGAGTATGCACACATAACATCATCCAGTCTTGGCGCTGATATGAATTCATTATCTGCTCCCCATATTGTTCCTGGCTGTCTGTTATAAAGGAATAAATCCCTGCTTACAACTGATTCTTTATCTGTCTGTGCTGCATCTGCAACTATACTGTCAAAAAGCCCCTTTGATTCCGCCTCTCCAACAAGTGGTATCATGTCCTTCTGGGCATTATAATTTAGTCCTGTATTAGCTTCTCTGTTCATGTGTATTGCAAGATTAGGAATTATGCATAAATCCCTGTCAACATTAACAAGTACCGGCTTTAATACTGTTCCCTCTTTTATCACAACTCTTCCTGCCACCGATAATGGTCTGTCAAACCATGGTGCCATAAGCATGCCACCATATTTTTCTACATTTAACGAAACATAGTTATTATCCGAAATCATTTCCGGATTCTCTTTTACTTTAAATGCCGGAGAATCACTATGTGCAGCTGCTATCTGGAAATTACTGAAGCCTTCCTGCACAGGCATTCTGAACGCTATTATGGAAGAGTCATTTCTTGTAACATAATACTTTCCACCAGATATAAGCTTCCATCTATCCTTTTCATTAAGACTTACAAATCCAGAATCGTCCAGCAGTTCCCTGAATCCTGCCGTAACATGATACGCACTTGGATTTCTGTCTACGAATGTCATCATATCTTTTGAAACATTTATAAATGTATTCTCTTCCATATCTTCTCCTTTAATAATAAGGTATATTAATTATGCCTGTTTTTTCTTTGTCTTCTGTACTTTCTGACCTGTGCAGGGCGTATGAGTATTATAAGCAGCACAACAACTATGATTACTGCCACCGCTATAAATACTATTGCCGGCGTGTCAAGCGCAGCTTTCTTTGTCACAGATGTATTACTATCTTGTGTCGCTGCATCCGCCTGATATGTATATTCTCTATATACTGTCTGATTGCAGACAGAACATTCTCCTGATTCCAACCCTGCCTTTGATTCGGTTGCTTCTTCAAGAATATTATACTCTGCAACATTATGTTCATGTATTGTATATGAATCTCTATAGGTATATCCACATTTGCTGCAGGTATGAGTTGTAAATCCGTATCCACTGGCTGATGGCTCTGTTACAACATCTGTATATTCTGGTTTATCACACATATCAGGCTTTAATGTAACAGAATAATCATATGTTTCATTTCTCTTAAAATCTGACGTGAATCCTGAATAATTATATGTCCAGCTCATTACCTCACCCATATTGTCCTTGCAATAAGCACGTCGGTCTGTATTATCTTCAAAGAATGTTATCATTCCCTTGACGCTGTTATTATGCACTTCCCCTTTATATGTTTTCATCAGTTCAAGAGGATATACCATATACATTCCTACAAGTCCACCGTCGTGAACATATCCATGGTCTGAATCATATCCGTCTATTGTTACCGAACAATTATTAATGTCAAGGAAACCTGCACCATATGCGCCTCCCATAAACTGTTCATCTCTTTCTTTTGCGTTGGAATCAACGCATACAAGTGTTACATCGGTTGATACTTTTTCGAGACTTCCGCTTCCAAATCCCACTATTCCGCCAATTCCCCACATTTTGGCTGAATCTGTAAGGCTCACATATGTATCTTTAATATCACATTCCTGTATATCACTATTATCTGTAAGTCCGGCAATTGGAGCTGCAAAGCAATGGTCTGTTGCTGTAATGTCTATTCTTGCTCCATATATATTAAGATCGCTTACCTTTGAATTGCTCAATACACCAAAAAATCCTGCACCATATGTATCATATTCTTTTCTATTTCCGTCATATGTCTTCATTTTCTGCTTACTTACAGTATTAACTGTCAGATTCAGTATGCTGTGTCCGTTGCCTTCAAATGTTCCTGAGAAATCCCATGGTGTCCATTCTATTCCAGACATATCAATATCTGCCATAAGCTTATAGTTACCAGTAGTATTAGATGATGCCTCTACCAGTTCAGAAGCTGTCCTTATCTGTATATAATCTGTCTGCCCTTCATTATTACTGATTGTCTGGATATCCGCTTTAGTAATATTAACCGGGAGTGCTGTAGCTGCAAGTATTACTGCCGCTATTGCTGCTGCCCTTTTAATAGATGATTTATTAAACATATTGCTGCCTTTCCTGTTTATTAATTTTCTCTATTCTACAACACTTCTGTTAAAATTTGTATCTTAAAATTCAAGCTCAATCCCTTCAAGATCTTCTTTTTCTATTATTGCAAGTATATTCTTGTCTACATTATCAAGTCCTACAATTCTTGTTGCCTGATTAGATATAGCCTTTTCCAGATAATTTCTTACATCTCTTGCATTGGCATATCCATCTGGTTTATTAGCCACTCTGTCTGTAAAGAATCTTCTGGCCTCTTCTAATGCATCCCTTGATAGCATATACTCCTGTTTCTTACAGTTATTTATAAGAATCTCGACTTCTTCTTGTGCCGTATAATCCTCAAAATTAATAAACTTATTAAATCTTGAGCGGAGTCCCGGGTTAGAATCAAGGAATTCCTCCATTAAATCTGTATATCCCGCAACTATAACTACCAGATCATCCCTGTGATCTTCCATTCCCTTTAAAAGAGTATCAACTGCTTCCTGTCCAAAGTCTCCCTGTCCTTTTCCATTAGTAAGTGTATATGCCTCATCTATAAACAATACCCCTCCTAATGCTGACTCAATAACCTCGGCGGTTTTTGTTGCCGTCTGTCCTATATACCCGCATACAAGCCCCGATCTGTCTACTTCTACAAGATGGCCTTTGGATATTGCACCTATTGCTTTATATATTTTTGCAAGCAGTCTTGCAACTGTTGTCTTTCCTGTTCCGGGATTTCCCATGAATACAAGATGCTTATTAACACTTGTCTGTTTCATTCCCATCTGCTCACGCATTTTCTGAACCTTAAGAAGATTAATAAGTGAATTCACATCCTCCTTGACTGCAGTAAGTCCTGTCAGTGAATTAAGTTCTGCTATAAGCTCATCAGCACTTTTTTCATCTTCCTCCATTCCATTCCCTGCCTTTATTGCAGCGCTCTTATAATCCGGTCTTAATAAGCCATACTGCTTCAGATTATCATCCAGCATTACACAATATGCGGATAAGACATTAATCTCTGCTTCCGTACTTTCCGCATTGGCCGCCAGATACTCCTGTCCTAATGTCCTGTAACATTCGGCAAGAGTCCTCGCTTCCTTATTGTCATATATATCGTTCCTGATCTTATGTCCGGCATTAGCAAGTATAAAATATTTAAATGTCGACGGCATCCTTGTCACATATCCCGGTCCAAGCATATTTCGTGTTTTAATGTCTGCTGCCATTGCCGCACTTACATCAAATCCTAACTTTTCTTTTATGAATCTTCGCTCTGAATCTCCGTATTTCCCATCCGTCATTGACAGATATATAAGAAAATGCAGCAATTCCTTCTTAAGATTATCACGAATCGCTACATTTCCTGTCAGACTCACAACTTTATTACTTTGTATGTAATCACACATCTCGTAACATTTATTAATTGAATCCATATTACTCTCCCATCATTCTGGTAATTCAAAGTTATTAAAACACAACATTTATTAAAAACTGTGTCCGCCTCCTGAGCTTCCACCTCCGCCGGATGAACCTCCGCCAAAATTATAAGAACCTCCTCCTGAACCTCCTCCTGACGACTCCCGGCTTACGGAAGTATGTTCTTTTAAAAGTTCTTTATTAACCTTGACGCTGACAAATGATTCTGCTCCGTTTCCGCTCATAATCGGATAGCGCTCTTCTTTTTTATTAAATCTAGATACTTTAAGCACAATGAAGTTAATGGTTACACCAAGAAGCAATGCCAGTAATATATTATTAATAATCTGCATTGGTCTTTTAATCCTGCCACCTGCCAGACAATTCTGTGCCTGTGTAAATGCATCTATGGCACATTTGCCATAATCCCCTGCTGTAGCGCTCTTGTAAACATTATCAGTTATTGAACTGGCTTCTGCATTCCGTATAACTTTACGGGTATCACCTGTACAATACATGTAGATTTCTCTGTGATACATATCGATTGTAAACATCAATACCGGTGCTGTCTTAGAAGCACCAAAATACTCTGCGCAATAATTCTGACATATATCAGCGGTGCTCATACCATATTCTGACGTACGTGTGGTATAAAATATAACATTGGTATTCTTAGAAATACTTTCCATAATCTCATACAGATCAGACTCGTCATCATCATCTATAAGATAAGCTCTGTCATCGTATATTATTGTGTAATCTCCGGTCTCCTGTCCGCTGGCGTCCGCCTGTTCAGCAAATAATAACGCACTGGCTGCGAAGGTACAGAGAATTAATATTATTGTTAATAATCTTCTAAGATATTTCAATTTCTTCCTGTCCTCCTTTGTATGCATTAAACTGAGGCAGTGGCCTTGTACAACTGTAATTGTAGTCTCTTATAATTCCAAGCACTACAATAACTTCTGACGCTAACGCCAGTGCTGTAGCAACATAATACCATATATCATGTACCGGATTGACAACTGCAACTATCATAATAGCTATATTAATAATCACCGATAGCAAAAAGACCTGCGATGCTGCTGTATTATTCTTTTTCAGTGCCATATACTGTGGATAGCGCTTAATTACCATTACAAGCTGTATTATAAATGTTATGGCACATATAGCCACTTTTACCCACTTACTGCTTTCCCTGTATTCCGAATTAACCGAAGCAATAAAAACAATTGCAACATACATAAGCATAAATGTACCTGCTATAATTGCTACCACTTTAAGTGCGTCCGATTTTTTCAATGTGTATGTTCTTTTTATTTCCCTGTCATACATTTTTCTTATGTTGGCATCATAAAACAATCCCGCTATAAGATTGAATACTGCAGCTATTCCTATCATTGTCTTAGCTGTAAACATTATGTTCTGAAAACACATGAGCACAATAAATATAACCGCTGATATGATTGCTGATACCCCGAAGAATTTCTTAAAATCTACCGGCAGGTCACAATTCATTCTGCCCGTATGTCCATTGATAACCGCATATGCTACTCTGTCACGGTTCTGGTAAGACATGAACCATACCGGCTTTAAGATATCCTCTTTGCTGACAATATCTATCTGTGGTTCTTTCTCTGTCTTTTTGATGGACATGCTGCTTCCAACTTTGTATTTTATCTGATTATCAACATATTCCTTTGAATTAACATAAGCATACTCTTCATACTCCTCTGCCGGAACATCTGACATATCAGCATAGAAGCCGCACAGATAACCCGGTTTGAAGTCTACTATTGCCTTAGCGTCTGTAGCATCATTAATTGCCTCGCTTAAATCATCCCTGAACAATCCTGATGCGTCATGTGTAATCCCTCTTACATTTCCATGAACAGGTGCATGAATTTTCCAATGTCTGGTAGTTGTATAGATTTTCTTCTTTTTCTTTTTGGTTGTCTGCGTCTTTCCATATGCATCATAGTCGCCTTCAACTGTCGCTTCGTAACTGTGATATGGAAGGTATATCCCTCTGAATTCATTAATACCATCAGCCTTTTTATATTCATCAGGAACATACATATTCTTCTTTGCAAAATTCTTAAACTTTGTCTTGCATACTCTTTTCTCTATTTTAAATGGCACAATTGATTTCGGTGCTTCAACTTTCTCCGTTCTTTGCTGCAATATTGCTGATGCTCCACAATAACTGCAGAATCCCGCTATTGTATTGTCTGCTGAATATATTTTGCCGCCACATGACGGGCATACATATGCATTTACTTCATATAATGAATCTTCTGCATCTTTATCCTTCTTTATTGCGCCAACATCGTATTTGCCGCCACAGCTTTTGCATCTTAATCTGCCTGTTTTGATATCGTATCGTAATTCGGCTCCACAGCCCGGACATCCATACATTGCTTTTCCCCTCCTGCTATATCTATATCAGTTTCGTACACGCATACAACACAATCAGAAATATCACGTTATACACTGTAAATGAAGCAAAATATTTTCCTTTGCCTTCTGGCATTTCATTGACATACTGCTTATAAGATATAAGACTAGCCATTGAAGCTATCAGTGTGCCAAGTCCTCCAATATTAACTCCAAGTGCAAGGCTCTTTATATTATGCGTAAAGCCTGACAGCAGAAGCGCCGCCGGAACATTGCTTATGCACTGGCTTGTAATGATTCCAGCACCTATTTCCCTGCCATCAGCAATTCCTGATAAAAATAATGCAACCGGCTCTATCCTGCCCATGTTGCCTGTAAATATAAAAAATCCGACAAATGTTAATAACAGTGCATAGTCCGCTTTCAATAGCACATCTCTTTCTATTATGAATGTAATGACAAGCACCAGTACTGTAAGCACATACCATGGAAGCACCCTTGCAACGGCAAGTAATGCTATAACAAAAAGAATTGTATATAGAAAAACATTTATAGGTACAGCTTTCTTACCTGAATTATCGTCGGTATTGTTCATGCTCACATCAGCATTTTTATTCTTCAAAAGTAATATTGAAATAATAAGAAGTACCGCTGAAATAACCGTATATGGCAGAAGCCATTTTATAAACTGTCCTGCTCCCACTCCAGCAAGTCCGTAAAGATACAGGTTCTGCGGATTGCCAATCGGTGTCAGCATGCTTCCAAGATTCGCGGCTATCGTCTGCAACACTACAACCGGTATCATCAGCTCCTGTCTGCCGCACTGCTTAAGCATCATTATCGCAAACGGCACAAATGTTATCAGCGAGACATCATTTGTAATCAACATACTGCTAAAAAAACACAATGCAACAAGTATGCTGACAAGCTGCCATATTTTCCGTGTTCTTACAAGAAGTGCATGTCCGATTTTTTCAAAGATGCCGTTATTCATATAACCCTTTGTTATTATCATCAGACTCCACAATATCCCAAGTGACCGCCAGTCTATGTAACCGGCATATTCTTTATCAGGCACAACAAAGAATACAGATATCAGAGCAAGCACCCAGCTTACTGTCAGCACTATATCCTTCTTTAAATAATATATAATCTTTCTCATGTCTTTGCTCTCTTATGTAGTTATTATTTTATATTTTACAATATATTTTTTATTCTTTACAGTGTTAGTTGTCAAATATATTGAGCATGTTTATAGGTGTAAAAGCTTTTGCATATAAAAATATATAGATATAACTAATAAAAAAATGTCTGGCATGCTACATTTCTGTAGTACACCAGACATTTATGGTCATTAATTAATACTATACATTATGCATTTTTATTCTTAATCATACTTACAACTGCTAAAACAGCATTTATAAGACACCATACCGACCAAATTATGAGGTCACTATAATTGCCATATCCTACAAATCCAAATACGGCAGCAAGTCCAAAAAGTACAATCAAGGCTATTTCATGTCCCTTTCCTGTCTTATTTCTTGTTGCAATTGAAACAATTCCACCTGCCAGCATGAGTATTCCTACTATTAATCCTACACTTCCTGATACGCCTCCATTATCCTCAAGTGCATTAACAACTCCTGCGGCACATGACTGAAACATGACTACTACAAATAATATAATTGATAATATTCCTGATACTAATTTCCAAACTTTCATCTTCTCTTCCTCCTACTGAAGCTTTATTATTATCTTTTCACTCGTCCATATATTGGTAGTGTATTCAAGTTCTATAGATTCTGCATTTTCCGGAACTTCAAATAACACGCTGAAACTTACTTTACGCCCTGTTGATAATGTATCTCCAGAAAATTCATTTACTGATTCCATATAACTCTGGTCACAACTTTCATCATCAGCAAAGCAGTCAAAATCCAGACTGCTTACATATGCATCTGATTTACCATTGTTTTCAAATGTAAAATCTGCTTTAACATATTTTTTCCCATCGTGTGGTTTGTAAAATCCATATGGATCATCGTAATCAGTAAACTCCGTATCTGCATCATCAACTGTACACTTTAATCCATTTTTCTCAAAGCTTCCACCTACATTAACAACATTGTCGGTTTCTGTGCTTGTTTCATTTGACGCACCACTTGCATTACTGTTATCCACACTTGTATCAGTGCCACTTCCCATTGCCATTGCTGCAAATACAACCAGACAAAGCATGACACCTATGCACCTTTTGGTTCTTTTCATATGATTTCCTCCTCATATCATGTTTTTTTATAATTAAAACAGCTACTAATTCTGCTATTATCTCAACAATAATATCCATCGTATCAAATGTTCCCTTTACATATTCGGTTATCTGAAAAATTTCCATAATTGTCGAAAACATACTTGCTATCACAAATATTTTCCATATATAAGCTGTTTTATTACCTGTAACTAACTTTAGTGAAAACACCAACGAATATGCCCACAACATATCTGGCATATAGCTACGAATAATTCTTACAAATGTGTTATTCATTCCAATATGTAAACTAACTTCCAGCATGCTGTCGATGTTTCTTACAAATATAACTTCTGGTGAAGTTATGCAATACAGCAGACTGCCTGCCAGTATGGGAATGAAAATGTTTGCATATGCAAAACTTTTCTTCATATACACACCTATATTCTTTACTAAACTTATAAATCTGTTATTTTCATTCTGACATGTAATTGTCTCTACATTCTGAATGTTACCATAGTGATGCCCGCAATCTGTGTGCTGACAGCACAAAAAAGACAGGTCATATTATTGAGTAATCATCTCAACATATATCCTGTCTGTTTTAATATCTACAAATATTCTATTATTCCCATAAACATTGCGAAAAAAGCTAAAAACATGAAGCCAATCGTAAATGCATACACAAATGTCAGAACAGTGCTTAATACATTTATCTTCTTCATTCCCGGAAGTTTTCTCCTTATATTAAGATAATTACCAAACCACATTGTCATTCCAAAAAGAAGTACAAATACAACTATCTTATACATTGTAAGTTCCCCTCCAGTTACTGGTATTCCCGTGCTACTGTCTGTAACTGCAAAAGTTATTGTTATCCATGCAATAACCGCATACCATACTAGCGCAATCAGACAATACACAACATTCAGTCGTCTGAATCCCGGCAGCAAATACCGCCTCCATGAATTATCAATATCATAATTTCTTTTCTCGTATTTTCTGTAAATTTTGACCAATGTGTCTTTTATATTACTATAGGTTCTTACCACTGAAATGGTATTATCCTTACCAAATACTGTTTCATCTTTTTTTCTATTACTCTGTGTATATGCATTATAACTTAACATATCAAGCACGCCACAAAGCTCTGCCGCCGACCGGTATCTGTCTTTGGCGTCTACCATAAGACATTTCTTAAGTATATCTGAAAATCTGCACTCTGCAATTCCTGCTCCCGGCTTATCGCCTGTCATAATATAATTAATTGTCGCCCCCAGACCATATATGTCCGTACGCTCATCTGACTGTCCGAAGCCAAACTGCTCTGGTGCAGCAAAATACACTGTCCCCAACATTCTGGTATCTTCATTCTTATCTGCACTAACATGTCTTGCTGCATTAAAATCTATAAGATTCACATGTCCGTTTTTTTCCATAATTATATTAGAGGGTTTAATGTCTCTATGCACAATTGACGGTTCTAAATTATGTAGTCTCACGAGTATATCCGCTAGCTGAACAGCAATTTCATATGCCTGTTCCTCATTTAATAATCCCTGCTCATCTAATACCTGCTTAAGACTCTTGCCCTGCACATACTCCTCAACTACTATGAGCCTGCCATCATCTGCAATACATTCTCTTACAGCTGGAACTCCCTCAATTCTTATGGTAGCAAGCTGTTCATACACACCTTGTGAATATATATCAAGCGTTTTTTTCACACAAAGTTCACTAGTTCTTATGTCCTGTACCAGCACTATATTCTGCTTTCCATCAAGTACTGTCAGTTCTCTGTAAAATGACAGCCTGCTCTCCTCTTCTAAAGTCATATTTTCATCCTTATTGTAATTTAGTGTTTATTATTATACACTATATCAATAGAAAATGTGTACTTTATTGTGAAAGGCGGAATTAATAATGAACGAAAAGCCGACTTATGAACTTGATAAAATATTGAGTTCAGTTGAACCTGAACATTTTAACAGATATCGAAATGAAGAAAGCACTGATTCCCAGATGTCTATCAGTGAATTCTTTAACTGGTATATTGGATGCCACGGACTTCAATTAAGTGAGGTTATCAGAAGCAGCGATATTCCGGCTAATTATGCATACGGAATCCTTAATGGTAATCGTGCCAATCCAAGCCGTGACAGAGTTATTGCACTCTGCCTCGCATGTCATATGAATCTTACAGATACCAACCGCGCATTAAAAACCGCAGGCTTAAGTCCTCTATATTCCAAGATCAGCCGCGACGCTGCAATTATAATTATGATTAACAAATGTGAATATAATATTGACATTATCAATGAATTTCTGTATGGACACAATCTCAATATTCTTTCGACATCAAACAACAAGGAGGCTATACAATGAATATTATAGATTCACACATTCACATATGCCGCTGCATCAATGGTTTCGGCAACAGCGGGGAAATGCAGGCTATTGGTGGAGGTTATGCAAGTTACGCCGACGGCACAATATTTCAGATGATACCTGAATGTCTCGGTGAATATGATGTTACCCCGGAAGCAGTTCTTAAAGTTATGAACGAGGCCGGTGTTTCCAAAGCTGTTATGCTTCAGGGCAATTTCTTAGGTCCTCAGAATCTCTATACTTATGAAGCTGCAAAGAAATATCCTGACAGACTTGCAGCTGCTGCTACTTATGATCCATTCTGTCGGAATGTTGATTCTATAAGAACGCATTTGTTTGAAGATCTGGGAATTAAGATTGTAAAATTCGAGGTAAGTACCGGAAGCGGTCTTATGAGTTATCATCCTACTATTCCTCTTGATGGTGATGTTATTGAGGAAATGCTTTCATATGCTGAAATGCATCAGAATACTGTTGTTTTCGATATTGGACGCTACCCGTCAGAATGCTGGCAGCCAGAAGCCCTCGCCCGCGCAATTAAGAGACACCCTGACACCCAGTTTGTTGTGTGTCATCTTCTTGCTCCAAGAGGTCTTGTTCAGGAAGATGTCTGGCTTAAAGGTATGGAGGCACTCACGCTTGACAATGTTGTATTTGACCTTGCAAGCCTTCCTTCTAATCAGGGCAAAGATGCCAGATACCCTTATCCTGATGCAATCCATTATATTAAACGTGCCATAGAGCTTGTCGGAAGTGACCACCTTATGTGGGGGAGCGACCTTCCTATGAATCTATGCAAAGACAGCTACAGACACCTTATTGATTACATTATCTTAAGCAATGAAATATCAACCCCAGACAAGGAAAATATCATGGCTGCTACTGCAGCTAAAGTATATTTCAAATAATCCACATTTTTAATATATCCCTCAAAAGCACTGTTTACCTGCTTTTGAGGGATTTTTATATTCTCCTGTTGACATATTACGCATATCATGTTATATATACTACGGCAGATATACTACGGCTATCGTAGTATCGCCTGTCGTAGTAATTATCATTTATTTAATATTTATTATCAGGTGAATCATCACCTTCAATTAATTCGAAGGGAGGAATATGCATGGCTGGCATCAGCAGCGACATTATACGAGGCTACAACGATACAATTATCCTGTATCTTCTGCTTGATAAGCCATCTTATGGTTATGAGATTTCTAAGCAGATTAAGGCCATGACCAATGAGAAATATATTGTTAAAGAAACTACTCTTTACTCCGCATTTACACGTATGGAAAAGAACGGATATATCACTTCTTTCCCCGGTGTAGGCGAGAATGGCGGAAAAAAGCGCACCTATTATCAGATTACTGACGAAGGACGACTGTATTATCAGTCAAAATGTGAAGAGTGGGCTCTCACTAAAGAAGTTATTGAAAAATTTATTGTGAAGGAGAATTAATGTATGGATACTATTAAAAGTTATCTTGAAACTATGTTTGCCAATCTCCCCGCAACTACTGAGGTTTTAAAAGCTAAAGACGAATTGTGGGGCATGATGGAGGACAAATATAATGAACTTATCAGTGAAGGTAAAAGCGAGAATGAGGCTGTAGGCACTGTTATCTCAGAATTCGGCAATCTTGACGAACTCGCAGAAACTCTCGGACTTAACAGACAGTCTTCTGCTCCTGTTGATAACAGACGCACTTTAACACAGGATGAAGCCAGAAGCTTTGTAAGTGCCGGCAGCAAACATGCGATTCTCACTGCATTAGGGGTTTTCTTATGTATTTTCTCAGTAGTTCCAGAGGCAGCCTGCAGTGCATTTCATAATAATTTTCTCCAGACAATGGGCACTGTTGCTCTGTTTATTATAGTTGCCTGCGGTGTTGGCATATTTATAATAACCAATTCTTTAATGAATAAATACGACTATATTAAGAAACACGAATGTATCATCGATTATGCCACTGTCGGATATGTGCAGGATAAGAAGGAACAACTTCGCAACATTTCTATTGTGTGCCGCACTCTGGGAATTATTATGTGTATCATAAGCTTTGTCCCTGCTGCCGTTTTTGACGCAATCCCAATACAGGGACTTAACGATATCGGCGGTGCAGCAATGATTTGTATAGTAAGTGTCGGCGTATTCCTTATTGTTTTCGGTTCAATGGCTGAAACTTCATGCAAGACTTTACTTGCTCTTAATGGTGACAATGTAGCCGGCAGTTATGTTAAGAAGGAGAATAAAGAAGTCAGATATATTAACAATACTGCAACAACTATTATGTCTGTTTTCTGGCCTACCGTTACATGTATATATCTGTCAGCCAGTTTCATCACATTTGCATGGGCTTTAACATGGGTTATATGGCCTGTTGCGGCTGTAATACACGCTATATTTAAGAGTATACTTAAAGACGATTCCAGGGAGGTGTAATTATGAAGAAACGAATTTATCTGTCAATTATATATTTTATTACACTTATATGCATAATTATTGGCGTTCTTGGCAATGTATTTAACATTTCTCCTTTTACACGCATGACTATGGCATCCAGTGGCAAATATATTGAAAATTCCTCTATTTATGATAATGTGTCAGACATATCTGTTGATATGAATCTTGGCAGTGTTGAGATTAAGAAAGGCAGCAAGCTTGAAGTTATCTATACAGGTGCTGAAAAGTTTAAGCCTGCTGTATCTGTTTCTGGAACTTCATTAAATATTGAACAGCATGTAAAAGTACATCTTATGACTAATATCAAAAACTCAGACTGCACACTTACAATTACTATTCCTGACAATATCAGTCTTAATTGTATTCAGGCTGACCTTAATATGGGTGATATTGATGTTAACAATATACATGCTTCTTCTGCTGATTTCTCTGTTGATATGGGTTCTCTTAAGATCGTTGATTCTACAGTTAAGAATTTAACTGCTGATAACAATATGGGCGATATTAAGCTTACAAACTGTGACAGTGATGTCCTTAACCTTTCTGTCGATATGGGCTCACTGAAAATAAGCGGTATGGATATTGATAAATACAGTGCTAATCTCTCTGTAGACTTAGGCGACATCAAGGTTAATGATTCTACTTATTCTCACAGCTATACTAATAATGCCGGCAGCGGTAAAAGTATAAATGCTGATGTCAATATGGGTGATATTAAGGTTAACAAATAACAAAGAGCCGGAGCTGGAGTGAATCCCTCAAAGTATTCTCTCTTCTTAAAATATAAAACCTGTAAACATTTATCCTTATAATGACAAAAATTCAACACAAAATCTGTACCTTTTTATTTGCAAAATCTATATAATCTAGTCATACATACAATGTGATTTATAAATATTATAGGAGGTGTCAAATTATTATGGCAGATTTTATTTTACTTGATGAAGATTTCTCTGATTTTCCTATTGGTGAATTTCCTTATGATAAGAATCATTCGGCAATGGGTGAGTATCACTTTATCCATTATCCCGGATATTATGGTAAATGGTATGACCCGGTATGCAACCACACTTATAACGGACAGGGAGCTTCCTGGATTATTTCTGAATATAATGGAAAACATTTTATGGAGCAGATGCGTATCCGCAATGACAAGCCACACCGCACATTTCCTATGCTCACAAGCGGTGACAGATTCTGGCGCGATTATACTATAACTGCAAGTGTGCGTATGTTTACTACCAAATGGGGCAATGCCGGCATTGGTTTTTGTTGTCAGAACTCTGCTAATCTTCTTGTCCTTGTTTTTGAAGAGCATGAGTTAAGACTTGAGTATCGTCATAAGGAGGAGGTTACTGTACTCGATTCTGTACCTTTTGAATACAACTGTGATGATACTTATGTACTTAAGGCTGAGATTAAAGGCAGCCATGTTATATGCAGTGTTGATGATAAGGTTTATTTTGACCTTGACACTGAATATGCAAGGCAGGGTGGCAAGGTTGCCATTACTGCAACTATCCCAACACAGTTCGGTTTTGTAAATGTTACCACTTCTGAAAGTACTGCTGCTTCTATTGATGCTGCAAGAAATGCTTATAAAGCTGAATGTGAAGATGCACAGGCACATTATCCTAAGATGAAGCTTCTTAAGAAAATTGACCTCAAAGGCTGCGGCACCGGAAGACAGCTTCGTTTCGGTCATCTTCTTGGCAATGGCGAGTATCAGATGGTTATGGCTCAGTGCCAGAAAAGAGTAAGCCGTGATGCTTATGGAACAATCAGCTGTCTCACCGCATTTGACCTTGATGGCAATATATTATGGCAGCATGGTGAACCTACTGATAATCACGACATTGGAACTATATCAGCAGATATGCCTATGCAGATATATGATATTGATGGTGATGGCTTTGATGAGGTTATTACAGCCAAGAATTTTGAAGTGCTGATTCTTGATGGCAGAACAGGTGAAGTGAAGAAACGTGCCAAAACACCTTTCTCTACACCAGAAGAGGACGGAACTATTATCGGTGTTCCTGATAAAATCTACGCATTTGACAGAATTAATCCTGATGGTATGCGTATATGTAATTTCCGTGGTCTTGAAAAGCCACGTGATATTCTCATTAAGGACCGTTATTGCAGAGTATATGCACTTAACGATGACCTTGAGGTTATGTGGCATTTCCAGAGTGATAAGAATACCGGACATTTTCCTTTTGCAATTGATATTAACGGGGATGGACATGATGAACTTTTAGTTGGTTATAACATGCTTGACTGCCATGGTAATAAAATGTGGACTATGCCTGTTAATGAAGACCATATTGATGAGATTGTTCCAGGCAGATTCGAGTCAGGACCACACAAAGGTACTAAATTCTTTGCCTGTGTTGCAGGAAAGGAAGGCTTCCTGATATCTGATTTTAACGGAAAGCTTCTTAAGAAGGATGGCATAGGCCATGCCCAGCGTGTCAGTCTTGCTAATTATCTTCCTAACCGCCCGGGCTATGAAATGGTTGTTGTTAATTTCTGGGGACACCAGGGAATTATATATTTCTATGACAGCGAGGGTAATCAGTTATGGGAAATGGAGAACGAGCTTAATGGTAATCTCTTAACTCCTGTAAACTGGACTGGTGACGGTCAGGACTTCATCCTTCTTAATGCTGATATAGAGCGCGGCGGAATGATTGATGGCAATGGTATCCAGGTTGTTAAATTCCCTGATGATGGTCATCCTACCATGTGTGCTGAAGCTGTAAACCTCTACGGCGATGCCCGTGATGAGATTGTCACATGGGATTATGATTCAATGTACATATATACACAGGATGATGCACCTAAGGATGATGTATATGCACCTTTCAAGTATCCTGATTATAATGCTTCTAATTACCGCGGTGAATACTCTTACCGTGAGAAGTGGTGGTAAAATTAATACTATAAATGACTAACAGGGTTGCAGAGTATATAACACTCTGCAACCCTACTGTATAATAAGTCCATCAGCATTTACAGCATTTCCCTTACCACAATTCAATGGAATTATATCTGCTGCTTTATCCCACCATGCAGTTATCTGGGTATTTTCAGTTCCTTGCAGTATCTGGGCGTATTCTTCTTTTCTGCACGCACACATAATCTGATAAATATCTTCTTTACACAACTCATCGAAATTATCCGCAATTGTCAATGTTTTATTTCCAAATTTAAAGTACTCTTCCAGATGCTCATCTGTGCCATTAGTAACAATAAAATGCTCATTGCTGATTGCAGCTGCTCTGTTCATTTTATTAAGATTTTGAATTATTTTATGTTTATCATTATTATTCAGGGGATTACTGAAAATAATCTTTTCCCCAGCCATTACATATGAACCATTAAATGTAAGCAGCACATCAAATGTAATATCTTTGAATTTAGGGATTGAAAGATAGCCTCTGCCAGTTGCCATACAAAGCAATATCCCATTCTGGTGAAGAGAATTTAACGCTTTAACTGTTTTATCTGTCGGTTCTTTACATCCCATTTTCAACAATGTTCCATCTATATCGAAAAATGCTATTTTAATCATATATGGCTCTCCAATCATATCTGCCAACTTTATCAAAAAAAGTTGTTATTGTACTTTTCTATTCTTCTCTGGATACAACCTTTATAATTCTATCACTCTTTGTGATTACAGTTGTCATATAAACATCTATCCAAATAATATTTTTCATTATATTATAATAATACCACAGTTCACAAACTAAAAAACACCCCGGAACCGAAATTCCGAGGTGTAATATACTTTTCTTAAACGCCATAAGACGCTTTGGATTGTAAATATTATCTCTTTGAGAACTGTGGAGCACGACGTGCGGCCTTGAGACCGTACTTCTTTCTTTCCTTCATTCTTGGATCTCTTGTTAAGAAACCAGCCTTCTTAAGTGATGGACGGTACTCGTCTGAATCAACCTGAAGAAGTGCTCTAGAGATACCATGTCTGATAGCACCAGCCTGACCTGTGTATCCGCCACCGTGTACGTTAACGATTACATCGAACTTGTCAGTTGTCTCTGTGAGAGCTAATGGCTGCTTTACAACAACCTTAAGTGTCTCAAGACCGAAATACTCATCAAGTGATCTCTTATTTATTGTGATATTACCTGTACCTGGTACTAAATATACTCTAGCAATACTGCTTTTTCTTCTACCTGTTCCGTAGAACTTTCCGTTTGCTTTCTTAGCCACTGTTAATTCCTCCTTATATGTGTCCTTATATTAAAACTTTAATACTTCTGGCTTCTGAGCTGCCTGCTCATGATCTGGACCAGCATAAACATGAAGCTTTGTGAACATCTGACGTCCTAAAGGTCCCTTTGGAAGCATTCCCTTAACAGCAAGCTCGATAACCTTCTCAGGCTTCTTTTCCATCATTTCCTTAAGTGTTGTTTCCTTTAAACCACCAACATAGTCTGAGTGGCTGTAGTAAACCTTCTGGTCAAGCTTCTTTCCTGTGAACTTAACCTTATCAGCGTTAATTACGATAACATTGTCACCACAGTCAAGGAATGGTGTGTAAGTTGGCTTATTCTTTCCTCTTAACACAGCAGCAACCTGTGATGCTAAACGACCTAATGTATAATCTGCAGCATCTACTACATACCATTTTCTTTCGATTGTAGATGCACTAGCCATATAAGTTTTCATTAGTTTTCCTCCTGAAATATTGCTATAATGCTTAATTATTAATGTATATAAATGTCTCTCCGGGGCATTGGTGAAACACTTAAAACCTTAATTATGGGCGCACTTATCACGCCACATTTCTGAATTATATAACACATAACCACGTGTGTCAATATACTTTTGCAAATGTTTTATCCAAAAAAGTTATCCACATCAGACAACCCTTGTGTCATCATTATCCACATATTCTATGCTAACAAGTGTAAGTCCTTGTGGAGGAGCAGTCTGCCCTGCAACAGATCTGTCCTTTGCCTCTAACATCTGCTTCACATATTCAGGCTTGAATCTTCCTTTTCCTACCTGAATAAGCGTGCCTGTAATAATTCTTACCATGTTGTATAAGAATCCATTTCCTTTAATACGGATTATTATCTCACTGCCTTCCTGCAGAACCTCAAGTGAATATATAGTCCTGACAGTCGATTCCGCCTGAGTTCTCACACAGCAGAAGCTTTTGAAATCATGTTCACCAACAATATATGCGGCAGCTTCTTTCATCTTTTCAATATCAATACTGCCTGCAACATGCCATGTGAAATTGCGCTTCTGAGGCAACGGAACAGCAGTATTAAGTATGCGATATTCGTAAGTCTTTCTTGTGTTACAGTGCCTTGGGTGAAAATCTCCAGACACTTCCCATGAATCCTGAATAACAATTGAATCCGGCAGGAACCTGTTTAGTGCAAATGTGAATCTGTCTCCAGGTATTGTCGATTCCGTATCAAATACAGCTACATTTCCATATGCATGCACACCTGCATCTGTACGACTTGCTCCGGTCACATGCACATTTTCACCTGTAAGCTCGTGAATTGCCTTGTCAAGATACATTTCTATAGTTGGTGCTTCCGGCTGAATCTGCCAGCCGGAATATTCTGTTCCATCATAAGCTACGATAAGCTTTATTCTTCGCATAGCGTTCCTCCTTATTCAGCCAGAATCAACCTATTATAAATGTCATATCTGTATACACACTGATTATATTAACTTAAGCGTAATCTTAACCACAATAATGCATGCAAGATACAATGCGATAATAAGATATGCATTAATATCTCTTCTGGAGTATTTCAGCGGCTTCATCTTGGTTCTTCCTTCAGAACCGTGATAACATCTCGCCTCCATAGCTATTGCAAGTTCATTTGCCCTTCTGAACGCTGATATGAACAAAGGTACAAGAATAGGTATCATGGCCTTTGCCTTCTTAATAATATTACCTGACTCAAAGTCTGCACCTCGCGCCATCTGTGCCTTCATTATCTTATCTGTTTCCTCAATAAGAATCGGGATGAACCTCAATGCAATTGACATCATCATTGCAATTTCATGAACCGGAACTTTAATGTATTTAAGAAAACCAAGTCCCTTTTCAAGCCCGTCTGTAAGGTTATTAGGCGTTGTTGTGAGTGTCATAAGGGATGAACCCATAATAAGAAAAATAAGCCTTATAACCATGAATACAGCCGTATTAAGACCTTCATTCGTTATCGTCAGCTTCCATATTTTAATAAGAGGCGTTCCTGGCGTCAGAAACAGATTAAATGCCGCACTGATTACAATTAATATTACAATTGCCTTAAGACCTTTAACAATGAATTTAAGAGGTATCTTTGACAGTGCAATTACAATCGCCAAAAATGCTGCTACAACCAGATACAGCCATATATTACTTCCCAGAAACAGGGATATTACGAATATTAAGGTACCCATAAGTTTAACTCTCGGGTCCAGTCTGTGTATTACCGAATCTGCCTGATAATACTGTCCTATTGTTATATCTCGAATCATATTACTTCCTTTATCCCAGTACTGACAAAATGCTTTCCTTCGCTTCATCTATTGTGATAGCATCTGTATTAACATCAAAGCCTGCCTGTTTTAAATCATTCATCAAATAAGTTACCTGTGGTGCTGCAAGTCCAATTGCCTCCAGCTCCTTATAATGCCTGAATACATTTCTTGGAGTGTCATCATATGTCAGCACCCCATCATTCATTACCATAATTCTACTCACATAGTTAGCAACATCATCCATGCTGTGTGATACAAGAATAATAGTCATTCCTGTCTCTTCCCTTAAGTACTTGAGACAATTAAGGATATCATCTCTTCCCTTAGGATCAAGTCCAGCCGTAGGTTCATCCAGAATAAGAACATCCGGTTTCATTGCAAGTACACCTGCAATTGCAACCCTTCTCTTCTGTCCACCTGACAAATCAAATGGCGACTGATAAAACATATTATCATCTATTCCAACAAGTCTTAACGACTCAAATGCCCTGATTTCAACCTCCTTCTGTGAAAGGCCAAGGTTCTTAGGGCCAAAACATACATCTTTGAATATCTCAGTCTCAAAAAGCTGGTGTTCCGGATACTGAAAAACCAGTCCTACCCTGCTTCTTAATTCTTTCATATTAAAGCCCTGCTCATATATATCTCTGCCATTGTAATATATATGGCCTTCAGTCGGTTTAACAAGTCCATTAAGATGCTGTATAAATGTGGATTTACCCGAACCTGTATGACCAATAAGGCCGATAAATTCACCATCTTCTATTGCACAGCTCACATTTTTCAAAGCCTGCCTCTCAAAGCCAGTGCCTTTTTCATAAATGTAGCTGATATTATCTACTATTATTGACATTGAAACCCTCATTTCTAACTCTAATGAGTTCCTCTATAAATTCTTCTGAAGTCAATATTCCATTTTTTAGTGGAACACCTTCCTTCTGAAGTTCATAGGCTAATTCTGTAACATGCGGCACGTCAAGTCTCAATTCCTTTAACTTTTCTACCTGCGAAAATATTTCTCTTGGTGTTCCTGACATTACAAGCTTTCCATCATCCATTACATAAAGCTTGTCTATATCGATTACTTCTTCCATGTAATGAGTGATAAGTATAACCGTTACATTTTCCTGCCTGTTCAATTCATGAAGCACATTAAGTACATCCTTTCGTCCCAACGGATCAAGCATTGCTGTTGGTTCATCCAATACAATACATTTTGGCTTCATTGCTACAATTCCAGCAATCGCTACCCTCTGCTTCTGTCCTCCAGATAGCTTGTTTGGCGACTGATTTCTGAAAGCATACATCCCTACTGCTTTCAGGCTTTTTTCAACCCGCTCCCATATTTCTTTCGTTGGAACGCCTATATTTTCTGGCCCGAATCCAACTTCTTCGTCAACAAGAGTTCCAACTATCTGGTTATCAGGGTTCTGGAATACCATTCCGGCAGTCTGTCTGACCTTTAAAGTATTCTCTTCTTCCCTTGTATCCATACCATCAACCCACACAGTTCCCTCTGTCGGCATAACGAGCGCATTCAAATGTTTTGCAAATGTTGATTTACCGGAGCCATTATGACCTAACACAGCAACAAAATCGCCCTGCTTAATGTCTATGCTCACATCATCAACAGCCTTAGTTATTCCCTCAACATTACCATCTTCATCGCGTCTTATATATTCAAATGTGAGGTTTTTCGCTTTAACTATTCCCATATGACCCCCTGCCCTTTTAAGTCTTACCGCAGATTTCAAAAAAAGCGGATAAGTTACCTTACCCGCTTAAATTGCAATTGAAATTAAACTAATTCAAGAAGAACTTCCATTGCTGCATCACCTTTTCTTAAACCGATCTTAACGATTCTTGTGTAACCGCCCTGACGATCAGCATACTTAGGTGCGATCTCATCAAATAACTTGTTTGTAAGATCTACAGTCTTAGTATTCTTCTTCTTTCCAGCAGCTGCTGTAGGAACTTCTGTAACTGTGTAAAGAACCTTATCCATCTGCTTTCTAGCGTGAAGTCTTGAAGGAAGATCCTTCTTAATTTCCTTCTCTACTGTCTCATATACAGTAACCTTCTTACCATCAACAACTTCCTTAACTCTCTTGCCTTCAGCATCCTTCTTAGGAACCTTAGCTGAAACCTTAACTGTCTCAAAGTTGTCTTTCTCTTTAACTGCAAGTGTGATGAGCTTTTCAGCCATCTTCTTTACTTCCTTGGCTCTTGCCTCTGTAGTAACAATCTTGCCATTCTCAATTAATGCTGTTACCTGACTTCTTAATAAAGCCTTTCTCTGGCTAGATGTTCTGCCAAGCTTTCTATATTTTGCCATGATTTACCTCCATTTGTAACAGCTATACATGCGCTTATGGACTTACTGCATAGCCGCCGTATCTACAAATTAATCTTCATTAGGTCTAAGATGTAAGCCCATTTCCTTAAGCTTAAGGAGAACCTCATCTAAAGACTTCTTACCTAAGTTTCTTACCTTCATCATATCATCTGGTGTCTTATTGCAAAGCTCTTCAACAGTGTTGATTCCAGCTCTTCTAAGACAATTAGATGAACGAACAGATAATTCAAGATCCTCAATGCTCATTGAAAGAACCTTAGTAGTCTCATCTTCCTGTTGCTCAACCATGATTTCAACCTTCTGAGCATTCTCTGAAAGATTAATAAATCCTTTCAAATGTTCACTTAAGACCTTAGCTGCGAGGCTTAATGCCTCATCTGGATCTATTGTTCCATTAGTAAAAATATCAAGTGTAAGCTTATCAAAATCTGTATCCTGACCTACACGAGTATTCTGAACAGCCATGTTAACTCTTTCTACTGGTGTATAGATTGAATCTACAGCAATAACGCCTGCTGGCTGGTCATCTCTCTTATTCTTCTCTGAGCTTACATAACCACGTCCATTAGTGATTGTAAGTTCCATAACGAGCTTGCTGTCTGCGCCATTAAGATGTGCAATAACAAGATCTGGATTGATTATTTCAATATCAGGATCTACCTGTATATCTGATGCTCTAACTACACCTTCGCCTACGAAGTCAATATGTGCTTCCTTAGGCTCAACAGAATTTCCGTTGTTCTTGATTGATAACTGCTTGATGTTCATGACGATCTCAGTAACATCTTCCTTAACACCTGGAATTGAGCTGAATTCATGAAGTACACCTTCAATCTTGATACTGCTTACAGCTGTACCAACTAATGAAGAGAGCATAATTCTTCTTAAAGAATTACCTAATGTTAAACCATATCCTCTTTCAAGTGGCTCAACAACAAATTTTCCATACTTGCCATCTTCTGATTTTTCTGTCATCTCAATCTTTGGCATCTTGAAATTAAAATCTGCATCAACCATGTATAGTCCCTCCTTTTTATGGGTTTTATAAGTTTTATTCTATATTTCCGGTACGGATTACTTAGAATATAACTCGACGATAAGCATCTCGTTTACAGGAACATCAATTACTTCTCTTGTAGGGATTGACTTAACTGATCCCTTAAGAGCGTCTGCATCTGCCTCTAACCACTCTGGAACAAGTCTTCCATTAGTAGACTCAAGGATTTCCTTATATCTTGCTGATGACTTAGACTTCTCTCTGATTTCAATAACATCTCCAGCCTTTACAAGGTATGAAGGGATGTTTACGCACTTACCATTAACTAATACATGCTTGTGATCAACGATCTGTCTTGCTTCTTTTCTTGTTCTAGCGAATCCTAATCTGAAAAGAACGTTATCAAGTCTGAGCTCGAGCATGATCATAAGGTTCTCACCAGTCATACCCTTCTGTCTCTCAGCCTTCTTATAATAATTTCTGAAAGGCTTCTCTAATACACCATAGATAAACTTAGCCTTCTGCTTCTCACGAAGCTGCATACCATACTCGCTAACCTTTCTACCAGCGTTCTTTGCCTTTCTTCTAGATTTCTTATCTATTCCTAAATATACAGGATCCATTTCAAGAGATCTACATCTCTTGAGGACAGGTGTTCTATTAACTGCCATTGTAATCTTACCTCCCTAAATTAAACTCTTCTACGCTTTGGTGGACGGCATCCATTGTGTGGAACTGGAGTAACATCCTTAATACTTGTAACTTCAAGACCAGCTGCTGAAAGTGCTCTGATAGCTGCTTCTCTACCTGAACCTGGTCCCTTAACCATAACGTCTACAGACTTTAATCCGTGAACTAATGCAGCCTTAGTAGCTGTCTCTGCTGCCATCTGTGCTGCATAAGGAGTAGACTTCTTAGATCCTCTGAATCCGAGTCCACCTGCAGATGCCCATGATAAAGCATTTCCTTCTGCATCTGTTAAAGTAACTATTGTATTATTGAAAGATGACTGAATATGTGCCTGTCCTCTTTCAACATTCTTCTTAACACGCTTCTTTGTCACTTTTTTTGTAACTTTCTGAGCCATGATTAACTAACCTCCTGTGAGTTTAACAATTATTTCTTCTTATTAGCTACAGTCTTCTTAGGACCCTTACATGTTCTTGCATTAGTCTTTGTCTTCTGACCTCTGCATGGAAGTCCCTTTCTATGACGGATTCCTCTGTAGCATCCGATTTCCTTTAATCTCTTAATATTCATGGCAACTTCTCTTCTTAAGTCACCCTCTACTAAATGTTCTGGATCAGCATCAATAACCTTAGCAATCTTTGCTACTTCTTCATCTGTAAGATCCTTAACACGTGTATCTGGATTAACGCCAGCCTCTTCAAGAATCTTAGATGCTCTTACTCGGCCAATACCGTAAACATAAGTAAGTCCTATTTCAATACGCTTTTCTCTTGGTAAGTCTACACCTGAAATACGAGCCATGTGTTCTTTAACCTCCGTTTGATCAATTAAATTAATATTAATATAGATAGAAAAATGTAGTCCGATTCCTACGCAGCTCGTTCTATGCTCTATCCCACGCTTTGAACGCCTGAAATGTGTGCGTCACCTTCAGTCTACTATATTTGATAGCAATGAACACCGACAACTTATCCGGATGTGTCATCGCTGCAGCCGCAAAACTGTTCTCTGCCTATACATAATTCAGACAGAATAAGTTATAATATCAACTAGTGAAATTGATATCATAACGCAGAAATATGAGAAGTACTTCTACTTCTCTGCTTCAGGGGAATTAGCCCTGTCTCTGCTTGTGCTTAGGGTTTTCACAGATAATTCTGATGCTGCCCTTTCTTTTAATGACTTTGCATTTTTCACAAATTGGTTTAACTGATGATCTAACCTTCACTGCAAAAGCCTCCTTTCAGACAAGTTCGGTTGATATTATAACACAACCTTTTCTATCAACGCAAGGAAATTTTTACAAAATTTATAAAGAATATTTTGTACATATATTCCTTTTGTTTTTATTTATCTCTCCAAATGATTCTTCCTTTTGTTAAATCATATGGTGATAATTCAATTGTTACCTTATCACCAGGAAGAATTCTGATGAAATTCATTCTTAACTTACCACTTATTGTAGCAAGAATCTGATGTCCATTCTCAAGTTCTACTTTAAAAAATGCATTAGGTAATTTCTCAACTACCTTTCCTTCGATTTCAATTACATCTGCCTTTGACATATAAGTTTACCTCCTATTATTTGGCACTGGTCTTAATCTGCTTAATCGCATATTTTATTTCTTCATTACTTATAAACAGTTTTTTCTCTATCTTTTCTGCAAGATCACTATCTTTTTGTTTTATAAGCTGAATGTGCTTCAGCTTTTTCTTTTTCAGTTTATCTGTCGGTCTTAAATTACCATCCGACAGATAAACATATACATTATCAGATTCGAGAATCATATATACAGTACCTTTGTCATGGCCTGCTATAGAACTTGCAAAATATCCTCTTATATCACTCATAAATCTTCATCCTAAGTATTAGCCTAAGATTTTAACTATCGCATCAAACACATCATCCATTGGCTGTGTACCATCAACTTCCTTGAGTACACCCTTGCCTGAATAGTATTCAATCAATGGCTGTGTCTGCTCATGATATACTGAAAGTCTGTTCTTTACTGTTTCTGGCTTATCATCATCTCTTAAGATAAGCTTCTCTCCACATGCATCGCATATACCCTCAACCTTAGTTGGGTTGAACTGGATATGATATGTAGCGCCACATCCAACACATGCACGTCTGCCAGACATTCTGTTTATTATATTCTCATCAGGAACTTCGACATTGATTGCATAATCAACAGACTCTCCATTAGCACTAAGAGCCTTATCAAGTGCCTCTGCCTGAGGAATTGTTCTTGGGAATCCATCTAGTACATATCCGTTAGCACAATCTGCTTCCTTGAATCTGTCCATGATAAGATCTACTACTAATTCATCAGGTACGAGCTCTCCCTTATCCATGTATGTCTTTGCT
>CAMDYG010000023.1 GCA_945910225.1 uncultured Eubacterium sp.
TATGCTCCGCCACATATTTTTTAATTTCCTCATATGTAGCCTTAGTTTCTGCACTAGTAGCATCCATCTCATCAAGCATTAATTCCACTTCTATGTAATCATCTGCTTTTCGTTGGGACAGAAGGACGACAGTCTCAACATGCTCCGTATGTGGGAACAGATCAAAAGGCTGGCAGGCCGTGACCTTATATCCTCCCTTTACAAGCACCTTAATATCCCTTGCCTGTGTATCAGGACCGCAGGAAATATACACAATCCTATCTGGTTTAATTTTGAGGAGCGAATTAAGAAAGTCTGGTGTGCTTCCGCTTCTTGGCGGATCCATGATAACCACATCTGCCTTTGCATTTTTCGCATACTCGACAAGAAAATCTCCTGCGTCGTCATTAACAAATGTGACATTCTTTATATTGTTAATTGAAGCATTTATCTTAGCATCTGATACAGCTTCTGAATTAAGCTCAACTCCTATAACTTTGCCAGCCTTTTTTGAGGCGACTATTCCAATAGTACCAATTCCGCAATATGCATCAATTACAGTGTCATTTTTTGATATATCAGCAAGCTGGATTGCCTTTTTGTACAGCTTTTCAGTCTGCTGGTGGTTAATCTGATAGAATGATGTCGGGCTTATTCTAAATCTACAGCCACACAGCACATCTTCGATATAACCTTTTCCCTTAAGAACAATATTTCTCTTTCCAAGCACCATGCTTGTGCGTCTGTCATTAACATTCTGCACAATTGTAGTAATTTCCGGATGCTTCTCACATAACACTTTAAGGAAATTGTTCTTTGATGGAAATACGACTCCTGATGTTACAATAACAAGCATAATCTCCTTTGTCGAAAATCCTTTTCTTAAAAGAATGTGGCGAATCAGCCCCTTTCCCGCATCTTCGTCATATGGCTGATATTTAAATGATGCTATAAGTCCTTTAATATCTTTAATAATTTCTGTACACTGTGAATCTTCAATCATACAGTCTGAAGTATCAACTATCCTGTGGCTGTTTTCCTCATAAGTTCCCGCTATCACATTTCTAGAATCATCAAGTCCAACAACTGCGTGTACCTTGTTACGATAATGTATCGGTCTGTACATGCCTACAATTTCATCAACATTTATATACTCGCCAAAAAGTTCTTCTATGTATTTCTGCTTAACAGCAAGCTCATTATCATATTTCATTCCGGCATAATCACAGCCACCGCATCTTGCTGAAAATGCACAGTTAATGCGTTTTTCTTTTTCATCATATCTATTCATAATAAAATGCTAAGCTCCTCACTTGATTGTTCCATATCAGATTGTATTTTCTTCGCTACTCGCGCTCGTAGCTCATACTCCAGAACTTCGTTCTGTCGTTGTCGCGGTGCTCTTCAAATACAATCTGATATGTTCCAACTCATGCCAGCATGATTGTTCCATATCAGATTGTATTTTCTTCGCTACTCGCGCAAAAAGGCAACCGCTTGTAGAAGCAGTTGCCTTAATTAATCATAGTCAAATTATAATGAGCTATTCTCATCTCCATTACCAAGAATCTTAACTTTACCTTCGTAAAGTTCTTTAACAGCAATTGATAATGGCTTATCCTTTTCTGAACAGCTTACAAGTGGAGTTCCGATTTCAAGCTTTCTTTCATCTTCTCTTGAAATTTTCTTTTCTTCAACTTTATCCTTATCTTTTTCTTTATCCTTATCCTTGTTGACTGCCTCAACTCTTGCCTTGGCAATTTTCTCTTCTACGCTTCTTGCATCAATAATTTCTTTAGCTCTGTTGGCTGTAGCTTTAACAATTGAATATCTGCTCTGTACTAAAGGCTGCTCGCCCTCTTCAACCTCACTGTTTACCACTGCCATTAATTCTGAATACGATGGATGTATCATTACATTATTCTCCTTTCGAATAAACCTTTAATTCTTCTTTAATATTATTAATTAATCCAAGATTATACTTAGCTTTCTTTTTCTCAGATAACACAATCTCATGAATACGGCTGACACACGCATCAACTTCATCATTAACAACTATGTAATCATAATTCTCAACGCCTTCTGCTTCTTCTGATGCTCTTGAAAGACGGGCCATAATAGTCTCCTCATCTTCTGTTCCTCTTCCACGAAGCCTTTTTTCAAGTTCTTCTGCAGTTGGAGGAGTAATAAACATAAGTACTGCATCAGAAAACATTCTCTTGATATTCATTGCACCCTGTATCTCAATCTCAAGAATAACATTGTTGCCCTTATCAAGCTGTTCCTCAACATATGCCTTAGGTGTTCCATAATAATTGCCAACATACTGTGCATGCTCAATCAAGGCATCATCAGCAATCATCTTCTCGAATTCTTCCACAGTCTTAAAGAAATACTCTCTTCCATCAACTTCACCAGTTCTTGGCTTTCTTGTAGTAGCTGATATAGAAAGTGAATACTCTTTATGAAGTTCCAGCATACGCTTCATAACAGTACCTTTACCTGCACCAGAAAATCCTGAAATAACTAATAATAGTCCTTTGCTCATATAATTACCTCATTCTGCACATAAAGTGCACAAATTATTATACATAACAAGCCCTCAACAATCAAGTGAATTTAATTAAAACGCTTAAAAATGTATTGAAAACTATTCAATATTCTGGATCTGTTCTCTTACTTTCTCTATTTCTGTCTTAAGATCAATTGCTGCATTAGATATCTCAATATCATTAGCTTTTGAAAGTGTTGTATTAGCCTCCCTGTTCATTTCCTGTGCTATGAAGTCCATCTTTCTTCCAATACCGCCATCCTCGTTAAGACATTTTCTTGCATGCTCAATATGGTTTCTTAATCTCACAGTCTCCTCGTCAACACATATCTTATCTGCGTAAATAATAACCTCAGTTGCTATTCTGCTCTCATCAATGGTAGTATCTCCAAGCAATTCCTTAACCTTACCTTCTAACTTGCTGCGGTATTCCTTCATAATCTCAGGACTTCTCTTTTCAACAAATGCAACAAGCTCTTCCATATGATCAAGCTTTCCTAAGAGATCTTTCTTTAAATTCTCTCCTTCAAGAATTCTTGTATTAACAAACTGCTCTAAAGCTGCTTTCATGGCTTCTTCTATAAAATGCCACAGTTTCTCTTCATCCTCCTGGACTTCATCCATTGTGATAACCTCAGGAAATCTCGCCAGTCCACCTACTGTTATATCATTTTTAAGATTATATTTATCGGACATATTATTAAATATAGCCATATATTCATCAGCAATATTCTGGTTAAACTTAAGATTAACCTGACTTTCTGAATCATCCTCATAATTAATAAATATGTCTATCTTTCCCCTTGCAGCATATTTTTTAAGTAAATCTCTCATTCTGCTCTCAAAAACATTAAGTTTCTTAGGCATCTTAATGCCTGCCTCAAGATATCTGTGATTAACTGACTTAATCTCAACTGAAATCTTTCTGTTTCCTTTAACTATTTCACTCCGGCCAAAGCCTGTCATACTTTTAATCATTGTTTCTATCCTTCCATTCGCATATAATGCTTAGGAAAGTATATCAATTTTTGTGAAAGATAACAAGACTTACAACAATAAGTATGATAATATAATGCAATAAGATTAACTATTACTTTTAAAGGAGACATTATGGCATTCGATGGAATTACAATATCCAGTATTGTTAATGAATTAAATAGCACAATTAACGGCGGAAGACTCTATAAGATAGCCCAGCCAGAAGCAGACGAAATAATGCTTACAATAAAGACACAGTCTGGTCAGTACAGACTTGTTCTATCTGCAAATGCATCACTTCCGCTCGCATATCTGACAGACGATAACAAGCCATCGCCTGCTACAGCACCGAATTTCTGTATGCTTCTTAGAAAGCATTTAAATAATGGAAGAATAATATCAATAACACAGCCAAAGTTTGAGCGTATAATAGATATTGAGGCAGAACATTTAAACGAACTTGGCGACCTGTGCAGAAAGCACATAATCGCAGAATTCATGGGCAAGCACAGCAACATAATATTATGTGATGACAATAACACAATATTAGACAGTATCAAGCATATATCAGCACAGACAAGTTCAGTCAGGGAGGTTTTACCCGGAAGACCTTATTTCATTCCTAATACCGCTGACAAGATTAATCCGCTTGAAGCTGACAGAAAGCATTTTGATGAGACAGTATTTACCAAGCCTGTACCTGTTGTCAAGGCACTGCTTTCAAGCTACACTGGAATAAGTACTTGCATAGCTGAAGAGCTCGCATACCGTGCCGGAATTGATGGCGGACACCCTGCCAACTGCCTTGATGAGCCTATGAAAGATGCATTATACAACGCATTTGACGCCCTTATGTCTGATGTAAGAAATGGTATCTATAATCCGGTGATGGTAACTGACAATGGTGTGCCTGCAGAATTTGCTGCTGTAAATCTTTCCATGTATGATAACCACACAGAATATGATTCAGTAAGCAGACTGATTATTGATTATTACAGACAGAAAGAGATTGCAACTCGAATCCATCAGAAGTCTGTTGATATAAGAAGAATTGTAACAACACATCTTGAAAGAGCATACAAGAAGCTTGACATCCAGGAAAAGCAGATAAAAGACACCGAGAAAAAGGACAAATATCGTATCTACGGCGAACTTCTTACAACCTACGCTTACAGTATTCCTGCGAATTCTAAGGAATATGACGCACTTAATTATTATGACAACACTACAATTAAGATTCCTCTTGATAGCACTCTCACACCTATCGAGAATGCTAACAAATATTTTGCAAGATATAACAAGCTTAAAAGAACCTATGAAGCCGGAATCCGTCTTATTCATGAGATTACTGAAGAAATAAGCTACCTTGAATCAATCATCAATGCAATTGAGATATCAGTAACTGAAGCCGACCTTTCTAATATTAAAGAAGAACTTATTGAGACAGGATATATTAAAAGAACCATTAAAGGAAAGCATAAAATCACCGCTAATAAGCCAATGCATTTCATTTCAAGTGATGGATTCGACATATATGTTGGAAAGAACAACCTCCAGAATGATGAGCTCACATTTAAGACTGGAAACGGCAATGACTGGTGGTTTCATGCAAAGAAGATGCCAGGCTCTCATGTACTCCTTAAAACTGACGGAAAAGAAATACCTGACAGAACATTTGAAGAAGCTGCAAGTCTTGCTGCATACTATTCAAAAGGCCGTGAGCAGGAAAAGGTTGAAGTTGATTATGTATTAAAGAAAGAAGTTAAGAAACCTGCCGGCGCCAAGCCTGGATTCGTTGTATATTATACCAACTACTCAATGATTGCAGACACAGACATCAGCAATATAAAGCAATTATAAAGCAAAATAATGGCTGGATCAGAATTTAATCTGACTCAGCCATTTAATTATTTATTCGCAGGTTTAACAACAGTACTGACAGCTGCCAGCACAACTGAAACACAGTCCGCCACGATCCACGGCATATATTGAATTGCAAGTGAGGATTTAGCAGAAACAATAATCATAAGTATAATGTTTATAACTACATTAATAATGAATATCCACATATAAGTTTTAATATTGAGAATTCTTCTCACTACCATATATATTAATATATATGCTGCTGTAAGACTCACACTGAATGCTGCAAGATATACATAAAATGCATTATCTGTCATATCACACAATGCTATATCCAATGTCAGATATCCAAACAATGCTGGTGGGTTAAATGCATATATAACTGATGGTACAATAGTTGCCAATACAGGAATTCCAATGCTTATCAACATCTTTACCTTTTTATTAATCCCTGACATAATTTCTGAATTAACCACTATGCAGAGAACTGTTGCAATCAACAGCATAACCATCCATGACCAGTTAAAAAATATCTTGTTACCTATATAATAACTCCCAAGATAATCACTGATTGTCATCCGCATTGTATCTCCATTTTTAACAACTGCCAATAATATATTCTGTCTTATAAATCCTGCCCATAGATAAGTAAATAAAGCCGGAACAACCATTATAAATGCATCTGTTTTATTATTTTTTGCAAACATTTTAAGCTTCATTATCCCTGAGCTTTTTATCATAAGAAGCTGAAGCAGTCCAAGAATTATTAATAAAATATATAAAACTGGTACTCTATCAAGTAATTGTACTGTATCTATCTGTGCCTTATTCACTCCATCAATATAGAATGAATCTATCCATGCGTGCATAGAAGAAGATGACTCCCATATTCTTGCGAACAAAAGAAACATTCCCGTCAATATATTAAAAAAAGCTGCTACTGCCGCAATTATCCCTGTATTACCAAGTCTTAATAAAACACCCACTATTGAAATTGTTGCAAAAAGAATTGATAGTGAATAAAGCATCTGATACAAAACATTTAAACCTGTATAATAATACAGATTATATACTGAATTCTGTGTCTCAGAAATTTTAAGTGAATTATTATTCATCTTATTAATAATACTGCCAAATTCATTGCTTCCTATAGGAATCAGGAGTATCAGCACGCTTAAAACCATAAGAACAGCGAGGCTTAACAGCCTCACCATTGTAATCTCATTTTTCTTCATAGTACTTCCTTTATAGGGAATTAATTAACAGATACTTTAACGAAAGACTTCTTACCCTTCTTTACAACTACGCCTTCTCCCTCGAACATGCTCTTAGGGAATTTAGCTGCTATATCTGCTACCTTCTCTCCATTTACAGAAACACCACCCTGCTGGATAGTTCTTCTTGCCTCAGACTTAGTTGCAGCAAGTCCTGCACCGAATACAAGACTGATTGCATCAATTTCATCATCTGTAAAACTATCTGCTTCAAGCTTTGCTGTAGGCATATTGACAGCATCCCCGCCAGTAAAGATTGCCTTTGCTGTAGCTTCTGCCTTCTTAGCTTCTTCTTCACCATGAACAAGCTTTGTAAGTTCGTAAGCAAGAATCTCCTTAGCTTTGTTAAGCTGTGCGCCTTCCCAGCTATCCATCTTATCAATCTCTTCAAGTGGAAGGAATGTAAGCATACGGATGCACTTAAGAACATCTGCATCATCAACATTTCTCCAGTACTGGTAGAAATCGTAAGGACTTGTCTTATTTGGATCAAGCCATACAGCGCCTGAAGCTGTCTTACCCATCTTCTTACCCTCAGAGTTAAGAAGAAGTGTAATTGTCATAGCTGAAGCATCCTTATCAAGCTTTCTTCTGATAAGTTCTGTTCCACCTAACATATTGCTCCACTGGTCATTACCACCAAATTGTAAGTTACAGCCGTACTTCTGGTATAACATGTAGAAATCGTATGACTGCATAATCATGTAGTTAAATTCAAGGAAGCTTAATCCCTTTTCCATTCTCTGCTTGTAACACTCTGCTCTTAACATATTATTAACTGAGAAGCATGCTCCTACTTCTCTTAATAGTTCTACATAGTTAAGGTTAAGAAGCCAGTCGGCATTGTTTACAAGTAATGCCTTGTCATCTGAGAAATCAATGAATCTTGCCATCTGCTTCTTGAAGCAGTCAACATTGTGCTGGATCTGCTCTGGTGTAAGCATTTTTCTCATATCTGTACGTCCTGATGGATCTCCAATCATAGCTGTACCACCGCCTATAAGTGCGATTGGCTTATTTCCTGCCATCTGAAGTCTCTTCATAAGGCAGAGTGCCATAAAGTGTCCTACATGAAGGCTGTCTGCTGTTGGATCGAATCCAATGTAGAATGTAGCCTTTCCATTGTTAATAAGGTCTTTAATAAGTGCTTCATCAGTTACCTGTGCAATAAGACCTCTTGCAACTAATTCGTCATAAAGTGTCATCATAATTTCCTCGCTTTTCTTTTTTTCATTGCTGCTCGCAGCGCATACTCCAGAACTTCGTTCTGTCGTTGTCGCGATGCTCCTCGAATGCAAGCGATAATCTCACAATTCATGCAAGCATGATTGTGAGATTTCCGCTTGTATTCTCATCGCTACTCGCGCAAATTTGTAAGCCAAGTCTCTCCGCAGCTTTGCTGCTCCCGAGCCTTGATAATTCACAACTCCCGGTCTACGACCTTCGTTGTTCATTATGGGCATTCGCCATATAAGCCAGAATTTGTGCAAGCACATTCTGGCTTGCATGGCTCATAGCTTACAAAAAAGGCTTCCGCCCTTCTTTAAAAGGACGAAAGCCTGAACTTACGTGTTACCACCTTTATTCATGACAGACTCACATCTGCCACCTCATTAAGTCCACCATCATGGACTTATGCACTATAACGTGTGCTACTCCGGCTGCCCCTACTTGCATGTGTACTTTCAGTTCGCCGCTCCGGAATGTATTCAGCTATCCTTACCCTTGCGCCTCTCATCAACCGGCTGCTTTCTGTAAGATCAGTAATAGCTTACTTGTTTCCATCAACGCTTTGTAATATCAATTGTGTATTACTTATAACATAATAAAACATTAAAATCAAGCATCATTCCGAAACAAATGTATCAAAATAATACTAGATTGTAACAACTCTCATTGTGTTAGTAAGTCCTCTCTTAGATGAAGGATCTGAAGATGTAGCAATACCAGCAGAAACAATAACTGTATCTCCCTCTTCAACGTATCCTGCATGCTCAGAAACAACTAATGCATGCTCAATAATCTTATCTGTAGAAGCCTCTGTTGCAGTCTTAAGAGGTCTTACTCCCCAATAAATCTGCATTTTTCTAAGAACATTATCATATGGAGAGCATCCAATAATCTCAGCTTCCGGCTTTAACTTAGAAGTAAGTCTTGCTGTAAATCCAGAAATTGTAGGACAGATAATAGCCTTGGCACCAAGGTTATCTGCTGTCTGTACTGCTGCATTACATACTGCACTTGAAATGCTTCTCTTGCTGTGAAGATTAGAATATTCAACTGAATGTCCCTTTATCTCCTGCTCTGTTCTCTCTGCAATCTTAACCATCATCTTAACAGCCTCTAATGGGTACTTACCATTAGCTGTCTCACCACTAAGCATAACAACATCTGTTCCATCATAAATAGCATTAGCAACATCAGTAACCTCAGCTCTTGTAGGTCTTGGATTTCTGATCATAGAATCAAGCATCTGTGTAGCTGTGATAACTGGCTTATACTTAGCATTACACTTCTTAATGATTTCCTTCTGAACATGTGGAACTTCCTCAGCTGGTATCTCAACACCCATATCTCCACGAGCTACCATGATACCATCAGCAACTCTGATGATTTCATCAATATTAGCAATACCTTCTGCATTCTCAATCTTAGCAATGACTGGGATATCTGAACCATGTTCCCAGAGAAGGTGCTTGATTTCTTCAATACATGCTGCATTTCTTACAAATGATGCTGCAATAAAATCAAATCCCTGCTCAACACCAAAAATGATATCTTCCTTATCTTTCTCTGTGATGCCTGGAAGTCTGATGCTTACGTTAGGTACATTAACCCCCTTCTTAGAACCAAGCTCACCACCATTGATTACTGTACATTCAATTTCTGTACCATCAACCTTATCAACCTTAAGTTCGATAAGACCATCATCAATAAGAATGATATTACCTGTAGTAACATCTTCTGGAAGTCCTGCATAAGTTACCATGTTAATCTTATCATCTGCTGGAACTTCTCTTGTTGTTAATGTATATTTCTGTCCCTCTACAAGTGTAACCTTCTTGTCATCCTTAACAGCACCTGTTCTGATTTCAGGTCCCTTAGTATCAAGAAGTGTTGCAATAGGGATATTAAGTTCTTCTCTTACACTCTTAATTAAGGCAAATCTTCCTGCCTGTTCCTCATGATCACCATGAGAAAAATTAAATCTTGCAATGTCCATTCCTGCTAACGCAAGGTCTTTAATAAGATTTCTGTCATTAGTATTAGGACCCATTGTGCAAATAATTTTAGTTTTTTTCATTGTTTCCTCCAAAATAATTAAATCTTTTCAAACACATACCTTCAATATAATAACACATTTGTATTTCAAATCAACTAAGTTTTTTATTTAACAAGCTTTTGGGGGGTTGGAAGTATACACTGCGATATTTAGATGTATCATATGCTGTCAGATTTTTTCGTCTGGTGCTAGTAAAAGCCGTCATCCGCTTCGCTTTTTTGTTCAAAAAATCAACGCGCTCCGCTTGAACGCGATTTTTTGAACTGCGCTATGCAGATGACGGCTTTAACTATCACACGACTCAAAAAATTCCAGCATATGACACATCTATATATCTCCGCCTACACTTCAATTGCCCTGATAGTGGTAGAAAAGCTGATTTATTTTTTATCACCAGTTACATGGATGTGGGTATATAAGTGGTCGGAACAGTATTCGTAGTTGCCGGCGCATTTTGAGCAGAATCTGAATGTGAGGTTTTCGTCGTCAAGTTCTGTCCTTCCGCATACTGCACATCTGTGCTTTGGCACGCCCCGCTTTGCGTGTTGTGCCTGACTTTCCTGTGTTCTACTGCCTTCTGACGCATAACCATATGTGCCTGCCTGTGTGCTGTTATTCTGCTTCCAGTAGTCTCTTCTTGCATTCTGTTGTGCTTTCTTTGCTGTTCTCATTGCCTTTTCATAATTTCTTTGTGTACTGCTTCTTGCCGGACCTTTCTTGTACAGGAAGAAGAATATTATAAAATTCAGCATTGAAATCAGTGCTGCCGTTGCATTGGCATAGCACATCACACCTGTAGGTGCTAAGAACCCTGCAAGATAGAGGCTGTACCATACTTTGATTGGCAGGAAAGGTGAAAGATATCCAAACACAATAGTAATTCCAAATATCACCGCATCAAATATTGCCATCCATTTTATTTTAATTGGAATAAAGAAGAATAATAAAACTTCCATATCCGGCTGCTCCATAGCAAATGCCATAAATAAAGCGAGATTGATGTAATTAGTACTTAACTTAAAGCTCAGTCCCCATATAAGATAAATAAGCAATGAAGCAATTATATTAAGAATTACTCCGGTAAAGAAATACACATTAAACTTAAATGAACCCCATATCTTTTCCAGCACTGTTCCGATTAGATAGTAAAAATACAATACAAATATCACAAAAAATATGTTATCAGAAGGCGGCTGAATAATGAAAGTCACCAGTCTCCATATCTGCCCTTTAAAAATCATGGCAAAGTCCAATGAAAAATACGCATCATATAATCCATTGAAAAACATATTCATTACAAATCCAATTGCATACAGAATAATAATATAAAACATAAGATTCTTAATTGCATACTTAGAAAATTTTTTCTCAAATTTAGCAAACCAATTCATAAATTATTCCTTTCAGTCTTACATATGTTAAAGACTTATAATTTCATAAATACTTATCAAAAATTATAATAAACACCATCATCACATGTCAATTAAAGTTACTATCAACTTCTTAAATTTTAATAAAATTACACGCTTTAAAAATAAAAGCAATTTATTATTTCCTATTAATATTGAAATTTATTCCTTTTTACTCTATAATGCATAAGTTGCATAGAAAATGACATATTCTGCGCTTTTTCGCTAAAGTCATTATGCAACGGGTAACTTTTGTATATTTATATTTAAGGAGGACAGCTGCAGCTGTATTAGGTTATGAAGAAATTCAAATTAGGTATTGATATTGGATCAACAACTGTAAAAATCGCTGTTTTAGATGATAATAATAATATTTTATTTTCAGATTATGAAAGACATTTTGCGAATATCCAGGAAACACTCCAGTCACTTCTTGAAAAAGCAGTGGCAGAACTTGGTGAATTTGAAGTATACCCTGTTATCACAGGTTCAGGTGGACTTACTCTTGCCAAGCATTTAGAAGTTCCATTCACACAGGAGGTAGTAGCTGTGTCTACAGCCCTTCAGGATTATGCCCCACAGTGTGATGTTGCAATCGAACTTGGTGGTGAAGATGCCAAGATTATCTATTTTACTAATGGTATTGACCAGAGAATGAACGGAATATGTGCAGGTGGTACAGGTTCTTTCATTGACCAGATGGCAACTCTGTTACAGACAGATGCAATGGGACTTAATGAATATGCCAAGAATTACAAGTCTATATACCCTATTGCAGCAAGATGTGGTGTATTTGCCAAAACTGATATCCAGCCACTTATCAATGAAGGTGCAACTAAGGAAGATCTTTCTGCATCTATATTCCAGGCTGTTGTTAACCAGACAATCAGCGGTCTTGCCTGCGGTAAACCAATCCGCGGTAATGTTGCATTCTTAGGAGGTCCTCTTCATTTCTTATCAGAATTAAGACAGGCATTTATCCGCACATTAAGCTTAGGACCAGATGAAATCATCGCTCCTGACCACTCTCACTTATTCGCTGCTGTAGGTTCAGCAATGAATTACAGCGAAGATGTATGTGTTCCTGTAGAAGACATTATCGCAAGACTTAAAGGAAAGATTAAGCTTGAATTTGAAGTTGAACGTATGGAACCACTTTTTGAGAACCAGTTTGCATATGACGAATTCACAAAACGCCACAGTTCACACCATGTTAAGACTGCTGATATTGCATCTTACAAGGGTAACTGCTATCTCGGAATTGACGCAGGTTCAACAACAACCAAAGTTGCTTTAGTTGATGAAGATGGTAATCTTCTTTACTCATTCTATTCAAGCAATAATGGTTCACCACTTGCCACAACAATTAAAGCTATTAAAGAAATATATACCCTGCTTCCACCTGAAGCTAAGATTGTACAGTCATGTTCAACAGGTTACGGCGAAGCACTTATCAAGTCTGCCCTCATGTTAGATGAAGGTGAAGTTGAGACAGTGTCACATTTCTACGCTGCTGCTTTCTTTGACCCGGATGTAGACTGCATCATCGATATCGGTGGTCAGGATATGAAATGCATCAAGATTAAAAACCAGACTGTAGATTCCGTACAGCTTAATGAAGCTTGTTCATCTGGATGTGGTTCATTCATTGAAACATTTGCAAAATCCCTCAACTTTACAGTTCAGGACTTTGCCAAGGCCGCTTTATTTGCAAGCCATCCTATTGACCTTGGAACCCGATGTACAGTATTCATGAATTCAAAGGTTAAGCAGGCGCAGAAGGAAGGCGCTGAAGTTGCAGATATCTCTGCAGGACTTGCTTATTCTGTTATTAAAAATGCTTTATACAAGGTTATCAAGATTTCTGACCCTGATGATTTAGGTAAACATATCGTTGTTCAGGGTGGTACATTCTACAATGATGCTGTACTTAGAAGTTTTGAAAAAATCACAGGCGTTCAAGCAATCAGACCTGATATTGCTGGTATCATGGGAGCTTTCGGTGCTGCACTTATTGCAAGAGAAAGATATGATGGCATATCTGAGTCCTCTATGCTTTCTATTGATAAGATCAACTCTCTTACATATGAGACAAAGCTTACAAGATGTAAAGGATGTACTAACAGCTGTCATCTTACAATCAATAAATTCTCTGGTGGCAGACAGTTTATTACAGGTAACAGATGTGAGCGTGGACTTGGTAAAGAAAAGAATAAAGAAAAACTCCCTAACCTTTTTGATTATAAGTTCCACAGACTCTTTGATTACGAGCCTCTTTCAGAAGAAAAAGCAACAAGAGGTACTGTAGGTATTCCAAGAGTCCTTAACATGTATGAAAACTATCCATTCTGGTATACATTTTTCACAAAACTCGGATACAGAGTTGTACTCTCACCTCAGTCAAGCCACAAGCTTTACGAATTAGGTATTGAATCAATTCCATCTGAGTCAGAGTGTTATCCTGCAAAGCTTGCACATGGTCATATCATGTGGCTTATTAAGCAGGGTGTTAAATTTATCTTCTACCCATGTGTACCTTACGAGCATAATGAATATGAAGGCACTAATAACCATTACAACTGCCCTATCGTTACTTCTTATGCTGAAAATATTAAGAATAATGTAGAAGAACTTAAATCAGAGAATATAGATTTCAGAAATCCATTTATGTCATTTGAGAATGAAGAAAAACTTGTAAAGAGACTTGTTGAAGAGTTCTCATATATATCTTCTTCTGAAGTCAAGTCAGCAGTCCATGACGCATGGAATGAAATGATGGCTTGCAGAAATGATGTGAGAAAGAAGGGTGAAGAGGTAATCCAATACCTTAATGAAACTGGAAAGCGCGGTATCGTACTTGCAGGCCGACCTTACCATATTGACCCTGAAGTAAACCACGGTATTCCTGAGCTTATTAATTCATACGGACTTGCTGTACTTACAGAAGACAGTGTTGCACATTTGGGAACAGTAGAAAGACCTCTTATTATCCTCGACCAGTGGATGTACCATTCAAGACTTTATGCTGCAGCTAACTATGTGAAGACAGTAGATAATCTTGACCTTATCCAGCTTAACTCATTTGGATGCGGTCTTGATGCTGTTACTACTGATGCTGTCAACGATATACTTACCAAGTCAGGAAAGATATATACAGTACTTAAGATTGATGAGGTTAATAACCTTGGTGCTGCAAGAATCAGAGTACGTTCTCTTATCGCAGCATTACGAGTCCGTGAGCAGAAAAATTACCAGAGAAAAATTCAGTCATCTGCCTACCACAGAGTACAGTTTACTGAGGATATGAGAAAGAATTACACAATTCTCTGCCCTCAGATGTCGCCAATACATTTTGACATATTAGGTCCTGCTCTTAATTCATGTGGCTACAATATTGAAGTTCTTGAGAACGACAACAAGTCATCAGTAGACGTAGGTCTTAAATATGTTAATAACGACGCATGTTACCCTTCACTTATGGTAGTCGGACAGATTATGAATGCGCTTCTGTCTGGTAAATACGACCTTTCAAGAACTGCAGTCATTATGTCACAGACAGGTGGTGGATGCCGTGCTTCCAACTATATCGGATTCATCAGAAGAGCTCTTATAAAGGCCGGTATTCCAGATGTTCCTGTAATCTCACTGAGTGCACAGGGACTTGAGTCTAATCCAGGCTTCAGCTATGACATACCAATGCTTAAGAAGGCTATGATGGCTGTTGAATATGGTGATATCTTCATGAATGTTGTATATCGTACAAGACCTTATGAAGCAGTTCCAGGTTCAGTTAATGAACTCCATGAAAAATGGAAGAAAGTCTGCATTGAGCAGCTTACTAAGGATAAGGTTCATATGAAAGAATTCAATAAGAACCTCCGTGCTATTGTTAAGGATTTTGATAATATTCCGCTTAAGGATATCAAAAAGCCTAGAGTTGGTGTTGTTGGAGAGATTCTTGTTAAGTTCATGCCTGCTGCTAATAACCATATTATAGAATTACTTGAATCAGAAGGTGCTGAGGCTGTCATGCCCGACCTTATGGGATTCCTGCTCTACTGCATGCAGAATTCAACATATAAGCATGAGTTATTAAAGACACCTAAGAAGGGAGCTATTCTTTCAAGTGCACTTATAAAGATACTTGAAACTTTCAGAAAGGCTGGAACCAAGGCACTTGCTGAAAGCAAGAGATTCGATGCTCCTTCTAAAATTAGTGAAACAGCTAATTACGCTAAGGACTTCGTATCACTTGGTAACCAGACTGGTGAGGGTTGGCTTCTTACTGGCGAAATGATTGAACTTATCCATCATGGTGTAGGCAATATCGTATGCTGTCAGCCATTTGCTTGTCTGCCTAACCATATAGTAGGTAAAGGCGTTATCAAAGAGCTTCGTGCCGCATATCCTGAAGCTAACATAATTGCTGTAGATTATGATCCTGGTGCATCTGAAGTAAACCAGTTAAACAGAATCAAGCTTATGCTTTCAACAGCCAATAAGAACCTTGCTAAAGAAGAAAAAGAATCTAAAAAAGATGCTTAATAACTTGTACATATTATAAAACCAATATATAATGGATATAATAAATATGTTCGAAGAGGTGTGTTATTATGAATTTTATGTTATTCATCGGACCAATCGTAGGCGTTGCAGTTGCAATTATTGCTGCTGTTGTTATCATATCAGTTGTAGCTGCTGCTGTTGCGCAGAAAGATATTAACGACGAAGATTAAGAAAAAGGCTTTAACCAGCAATTCACTGGTTAAAGCCTTTTTTCTTTTCTGTTATTTTATTTACTCATATTCTTAACTTCTTCAAACTTATCCATAACTTCTTTAGATGGTTTTCCAGTTATAAGACTTACAACAATAATAACTATTGTTGCAAAAATAAATGCTGGTAAAAGCTCATATACCGCAAATACACCGCCAAGCTTTGCAATTCCGAATTTCCATATGAATATCATTGCACCACCTGCAATCATTCCAGATACAATTCCGTATTTATTAGCTCTCTTCCAGAAAAGCGAACATAAAACAACCGGTCCGAATGCTGCGCCAAAACCAGCCCATGCAAATGATACAATCTTAAATACTGAGCTTGTTGGATCAAGTGCAAAAAATATTGATACAACCGATATCACCACAACTGTAAGTCTGGCAACAAGCATTGATTTCTTCTTAGACATATTAATATGTAAAACTTCAACTGCAAGATTCTGTGATATTGCCGATGAAGCTGCAAGGAGCTGTGAATCTGCTGTAGACATTGTTGCTGCAAGAATACCTGCAAGAATAATTCCTGCAATAAATGCTGCTACAGGATTAAATGTTGAAAGATAATGTGATATCTTAACAATAATTGTTTCTGATTCTGAACCAACAAGTGTATCAATAATACCATTTTTAGAAAGTGTAAGACCAATAACACCAATTCCTGTTGCAACTATAAGTGATATAAACACCCATACAGTAGCAATTCTTCTTGAAATCTTTAACTTATTCTCATCTTCGATTGCCATGAATCTTAAAAGAATATGCGGCATACCAAAATATCCAAGTCCCCATGCAAGTGTTGAAACAATCTTAAAGAATCCATAATCTCCTGAGCTGTTAGTTTCTGCAATATGAGTATGGAACATATCAAGATAGCCAGGTAAAGCCTTTGCATTATCAAGTACTGCTCCCATTCCTCCAGCCTGTACGATTCCAAATATTACAACAACAGCAAGTGCAAATGTCATAATAATACTCTGTACAAGATCTGATGTACTAGCTGCAAGGAAACCACCCATTGTACAATAAAGTATAATAACAACAGCACTGACAATCATTGCTGCATGATAATTAAATCCTAAAAGACTGTTAAAAAGCTTTCCGCAGGCAGCAAACCCTGACGCTGTGTATGGTATAAAAAATATTACAATAAGTGCTGCTGAGATTAATGTAATTACATGCTTGTCATCACCAAATCTCTTAGAAAAATAATCTGGCAGTGTTATCGCCTTATAACCATGTGAATATAATCTTATCTTCTTAGCAACAATAAGCCAGTTAAGATATGTACCAAGTGCAAGTCCGATTGCTGTCCATGTTGCATCAGCTAGTCCTGTAAGATATGCAAGTCCCGGAACTCCCATAAGCAGATAACTGCTCATATCTGATGCTTCTGCGCTCATTGCTGTCACAACTGGTCCTAACTTTCTGCCTCCAAGATAAAAGTCTCCTACATCACTGTTCTTCTTAGAACATATTACGCCTATAACTACTACCATTCCAAGGTAAAGTATAATCGCTGCTAAAATAATAATGTTTGACATAAAAAATCCCTTTTCCTTTCATAAATACACGAATGTACCTATTATAGCATACATTCGGCTTTATAAAAAGCGAAAAGGGATTAAAACTTATTGATTAATTCTGTACCTGTGTGCTGCCAGCCTCTGGCGTCTGTGATGTTCCCGTCTGCGTCTCATTAGTTGCAGCCTGCGTTGTACTATAATTATTATAGTATGATGACCTTATAGTCTGTGTAGGTTCATCTGTAGGATCTTTATAAGCATCATTGGTAACCTTCTTAAATTCCTCAATTGTAATATTATCAATATCATCAATACTGTCTAATATCTCAACTGTAGTCTTAGTTCCACAATTCTCATATATCCATTTGGCATTAACAGCCGTCATAATGATAGAACCATCTGTGACATTCTGACCAATTGAATTATATGACAATGGATTAAGATTATACTCATTCTGGCTGAAATAAGTTGCCGTACTAAAATACTCAGCATTATCAAGCCTTGATGAATAATGTACATAATATCTGTCAGATATCTTTCTCCAAATAGACTTTTCAGTTATTGTTGTCTTCTCTGGCTTAACCTTTGGTCCAATTCCAACATAAAACGCTTTTACAGGAATTGTAAACTCTCTGTTGGAATCAAGCTGATATATTACCATTATATGCTGGTCTATTCCTATCTTAATATAATATGACTGGTTCTTGGCAACTGTTTCAATCTGTGTCTCACTATCAGTTGATGATTCTTCCTGTGAAGATTCATCAACTGCTGAATCAGACTGCTTATTATTATTATGCATACCAATTACTGTCTTAAGAACGAATAATAATGCCATTATCATGGCAATAATTATCACAATATATATTACAAGATTCGTTCCCTTGAACCACTTCTTAATATCAAACTTTTTTGTACGCTTATAACCATTCATACTCATAATAAACCAACCAGTATAATATTAAATATCTTTTCCCATATTCTTTTCCTTAAGCTCAATAAACTTAAGAATAATATCAATTGCACCATCTACTCCAACAAGTCCGCTGTCAAGGCATAAGTCATAGCTCTTAGCTTCGCCCCACTTCTTGCTTGAATAATAATTATAATAACTTGCTCTTCTCTTGTCTGTCTTCTGAATAAGATCAGCTGCTTTAGAATCATTAAGCTCATATATTCTCTTTATTCTCTGAACTCTTTCATCAAGACTCGCTTTGATAAATACACTTACTGCATATGGATTATCCTCAAGAGCATAATCAGCGCATCTTCCGACTATAACACATGATTCTCTTTCTGCAAGCTTCTTAATTGCGTCAAACTGTGCAAGAAATACCTTATGATTAATAGGCATATCCACATAAGAATTAGTGTATCCTAAAGAATATGTATCCATTACAAGTGAATACAAAAAGCTATTGGTAGGCTTTTCATCCTGGGATGCAAAAAGCTCTTCACAAAGTCCACTCTCCTTAGCTGCAAGTTCAAGCAATTCCTTATCGTAGCACTTTATCCCCAGCTTTTCTGCCAGTTTCATGCCTATCTCATGTCCACCGCTTCCAAATTCTCGTCCGATAGTAATAACTGTTCTCTCATCCATAGTTCCTACCTCCTAGTTTCAATTGTATACGAAATACTCTGTGATTATTATACATTATCTTTCAATTAAAATCCATATATTCCACAATTGTTTTTAATCTTCATGTTCAGTATCAATCACATTTGTTATTCTTCATAATGATCTATATGAAGTAATATTTCCGTAAGAAACTCTGCTATTTTATTTCCAGCTTTATTAGATATAACACTGTATCTGCTTGGTGTAACACATGCAAGCCTTATATTAGAAAAGCCCCTGGCTCCAAACATATAATTCTTATTATAATTTTTGTTCTTAAGTTCATTCTCAACTTCTTTTGAAACCTGGTTTCTGGTAATTATAATAAATGAAATATGGGTATACATATGATTCTTTGCTGGAAGCTTTCCATCTCCCCTGACAAAATGAGGTTCAATTTTATCGACTGCGAAATTATACAGATCATCCAGCTCTTCCATACCTAATGTATCACAATTTATAAAAAATAAATGTTCATAACATTTGGAATCCCATAGTTTAGCATCCTCTGTCGTAGAGAATTTATCCTTTTTATTATAACTATATGCGTATATAACAAACTTTCTGCCTTCAAACCAATAATTATGATATATATCAAATGTATCCGAAATGCTGTTTAATATGATATCAATAAATTCCTTTCGTCTCAATTGCCTCCTCCATTCCTTAAATCTTTTAATATTTTTTCAAAATATTCTGGTAAAGGAGCCTCAAACTCCATATACTCTCCTGTTGATGGATGTATAAATCCAAGCACACCTGCATGAAGGGTCTGTCCCTGAAGCTTATATGATGTTCTTGCATGACAATATACATCATCTCCAAGAATAGGATGTCCGATACTAGCCATATGAACTCTTATCTGATGAGTTCTTCCTGTTTCAAGCTGACATTCAACATAACTGAACTTTTCAAAATTTTCCAGCACTTTATAATGCGTTACAGCTCTTTTTCCATTCTTCCTGTCAATTGCCATCATCTTACGATCCTTAGGGTTTCTTCCTATAGGAGCATCTATCGTACCCGACTCTTCTTTAAATCTGTTATGGACAATGCAGTAATATTTCCTTGTAATAGAATGTACTGCAAGCTGGGCCGCAATTGCATTATGTGCTTTATCATTCTTGCAGGCAACAATTACACCTGTAGTATTCATATCAATTCTATGAACTATACCAGGACGCATAACTCCGTTAATACCAGAGAGGTTATCTTTGCAATGATACATCAGCGCATTGACGATTGTTCCCGTATAGTGTCCTGCTGCCGGATGTACAACCATTCCCTTTGGCTTATTAATAAGTATTACATCATCATCTTCATATATAATATTCAGTTTAATATCTTCTGGTAATATCTCCGGAACAATAAGATCCGGAATAGTAATATTAATATGTTCATTACCACATAACTTATAATTGGACTTTACCTGATTATTATCTACAGTTATATTGCCATCTTCTAATAATTTCTGGATTCTTGATCTTGATATATCATCAAGCTCCTGAGACAAATACTTATCAATCCTGGTGCCTTTATCTTCTGGTTCTGCTATCAGACTCTGTATAGATTCACTCATTACTATTTCCTTTTTTAGATATCTTTAAAAATTTAAAATCGTCCTCTTTATATACAAAAAGTATAAGAATTATAAGAAGAACAACTGACACTGTCACATAGCAGTCCGCAACATTAAATACAGGGAAATTAATAAGCTTGAAATATATAAAATCCCTTACATATCCAAATCTTACCCTGTCAATAAAATTACCAACTGCACCAGATACAAGCAATGTACATGTTATAAGCAGTGGTACATATTTCTTAACCACCGGCATATTAATAACTACATATGTTATTATCAAAACAACAATTACTGTAAATATAAGAAAAAGGCTGATCCTACCACTTAACATTCCCCATGCTGCTCCTGAATTTCTCAAATAAGAGAATACAAATGCATCTCCAAATATTTTAAAATCTGATTTTCCCATAAGTCTTGATTCTGCCAGTGCCTTTGTAATCTGATCCAGTTCTGTAAGAATTACTATTCCAATTATATAAAAAAGCAGTCCAAATACTTTCTTCTTATTATTCATGCTAAACCTCCATGGAATTCCTGATTATCTTATTACACCTTCAAGGGCTTCTCTCATCTGCTCATCAGAGATATTTCTGTCAATATATGCATCCCCGATTGACTTAAGAAGAATAAACTTAACCTTTCCTGCATCCATTTTCTTATCACTCTTGGATACTGTAATTACATCATCTATATTAATTCCTGTAACATAATCTGGAAACTCATACAATCTGAACAATTCAAGTGCATCATCACGTTCTTCCTTCGTAATTGTTCCAAGGCTCACACAAATATTAAGTGCAGCAATCATGCCAAGAACAACACATTCTCCATGATAAAGTGAGAAATTCATTTCTTTTTCTATTGCGTGTCCCAAAGTATGTCCGAAATTAAGAAGTGCTCTGTCTCCCTTCTCCTTAGGATCATTCTCAACAACTTCCCTTTTAATATTACAGCTAACATATATCATATGTTCAAGAGCATCAGTATCAAGTGCTTTAATCTTATCTACGTTCTCTCTAAGCCAGACATAGTAATCTTTATCTTTAATAAGTCCATGCTTAATAATTTCTCCAAAACCGGAATTAAATAATCTGCGTCCAAGAGACTTAAGAACTGACATATTCATATATACAAGTTCAGGCTGATGAAATGCTCCTACCATATTCTTATATGCCCTGAAATCCACACCTGTCTTACCACCAATACTGGAATCCACCTGTGCAAGCAAAGATGTTGGAACCTGTATAAACTTTATTCCTCTAAGATATGTTGCTGCACAAAATCCTGTAAGATCTCCGACAACACCGCCGCCAAGTGCTACCAGACAGTCATTTCTATCAAAATGGTTATTTATAAGATATTCATAAACATCCTGAACTGTGTTAAGATTCTTATTCACTTCTCCTGCATTAAATGTATATTCAAAAACCTTATTGCCTGTTTTTTCCAATTCATTCTTAACATCATCTGCATATAAAGGTCCAACGTTACTGTCAGTAATTACACATAACTTTCTGCCTGTAATTCCAAGCTTGTTAAAAGCATCCGCAAGCTTTTCAAATCCACTTTCTATAACAATATCATATCTTGTTTTGCCTTCATACTTAACATTAATAATCTTAGACATACTTATCCTCATTTCTGCGTACATTTTTAACTTAGATTTAATAAATTCCCAATTTGCAAAACAGCCACCCATGAACAACATAGGTGGCTTAATTAATTACTACTAAAATCTGTTTTCATTCTTATTAAATGATGAAAGATCAATTCCTCCTGTTACAATCTCAGGAATATCTCCTGAAATATCTACATTAGGTGGAGTCACCAGGAAAATATAATTAGTAATCTTCTGAAGGTTACCCCTTATTGCATATGTAGATCCTGCAGAATAATCGATTATTCTCTGGGCTATCTCAACATGAATACCTTCAAGATTAAGAACAACTGCCTTTCCTGTAAGAAGTGTATCTGTAATCTCCTTGGCATCTTCCATAGATTCTGGTCTTATAACTACAACCTCAAGACCTCTTGATGACTGTGTCTTCATTGGAACAACCTTAGACTTAGCTGCAAATCTAGGTTTCTCTGCTGTATATGAAGGTTCTTCATCTTCTATATTATCTTTCTTAGATGTTCCTGAGAATAACTTCTTTCTAGCTGATAGTTTCTCATCTTCATAAGAATCGTCAAAGTCATCATCGTAATCTTCGTAATCATCATCAAAATCATCTTCGTCATGTAACTTAAACATATTAGTTAATCCGTCAAACATTCCCATTACAACACTCTCCTATATCTTATAATATGGCACACTTATGTATCCCCTAATACCTTATCAATGTGAATAATCACGAGCACCAAATATTGCAGTTCCGACTCTTACATGTGTAGCGCCTTCTTCAACTGCAACAACATAATCATTGGTCATGCCCATAGATAAAACATTCATGTATACATTATCTATGTTTTTGTTATTGATGTCAACCAATAATTGCTTTAATTCTCTAAAATACTTTCTGTTATCTTCCGGATTCTCCACATACGGAGCACTTGTCATCAATCCTCTTATCTTTATTCCTGGTAATGAAGATATTTTCTTTACCAATTCAGCAGTATTCTCACAAGAAACGCCGAATTTATTCTCTTCCTGAGCTACATTAACCTCTATAAGAATATCCTGCACCAGTCCCTTTTTCACTGCCTCATCACTGATAGCAACTGCCAGTCTTTCCGAATCAACAGAATGGATCATGGCAGCACGGCCAACAACATATTTAACCTTATTCCTCTGAAGATGTCCGATCATATGCCATGTTATATCTTTTGGTAATGAATCAACCTTATCTACCATTTCCTGAACATAATTCTCGCCAAACTGTCTTATTCCGCAATCGTATACTTCCATAAGCATCTCCTCAGGTTTGGTTTTGCTCACAGCAACAAGACATACATCTTCTGGTTTTCTGACAGACTTCTCACATGCACACCTGATATTATTCTCAACTTCAATAAGATTATCCTTAAGCATATTTCCTCCTAATAAATCATCTCATTCTCTGAATACTTATCAGCATCCAGAATAATTCTGTCATATATAGATACTCCGTGGCTTAATGACTGTTTCACAATGTAATATTCATTATTGCCATCAAGTATCTCTACTAATTTAAATACAGTGTATCCTGTATTAACGCAATACACACCTTTCAGCTTTTCAACAGGACCAACAACAAATCTGTCGTTAGAATCCATCTTGATTATACTTGTTCCAGATGAAATTGCTGTTTCTTTCACATATACATAATCATCTGTTGATTTATAAATATCTGCTGCCTTAAATACAGTATTAACCTGCCCATCAGAATCACTCTGTTCTATGAAAAATCCATAATCGCCTTTCTCCCCATTAGTAAGGAGATATTCCTTAGGAATCTTATAGAACTCATTCTCTGTTACTGCAGAAACGGGAACTTTAATTCCTGATTTGCCAGATACAATTATTTCTATATCAAGAAATCTCTCTGTTGCATATCTTATCATATACTTTGACAAAGTTATTTCTCCATATGAATTCTTTCCATCATTAACAATCTTAAAAGGAAATGTTCCCGTTATATTATCTTTTGTGAATTTAATAGATATTGTATCCTTAGATGACAATGAATACTTATCTATATCAGACTGTGTAACAGGAAACATCAACGTCCAGTTCTCACTTGTTATAAGCTTGTATGCCGGATCCGATGCCGCTATTAACTTCTCTGATTTCAGATTCTGTTTCTCATATGAAGCCTTCTTAAAGTCAACCCTGCTTATTGTATCTGGAGTTACATCTTCATATCCATCTACAGAATACACTACTATTCCAGGCTTTTCTGCTTTAACCGTTTTAAAAAGATCCTGACTGCCTGTACTTGCTACTATTGAATCAAGATTAGCCATAATATTTTCATTGATAGATTGCAACACTGTAGCATTAATATCTGATTTCAGGTCATATATTGCACCAAAATCATCTTCCCCATACTGTGTCTTATAATTCGTAAGTGTATTCTTAATTACAGCAAGATTATCATCAGAGAGAGTATTACCATCTCCTGATGTATATTGTGCAAGGATATCTGACACTCGTCCAGTCTCATCAACAGTATAGACAGTATCATCTGTCATAACTCTTGTTCCTTCTCTCTGATAATAATTAATATCCCCTGAAAATGACGAATTATATACTTCTTCCTGTCTTATTGCAACCGCAGTATAAGATGCATTATTCATAAGAGATCCTACTTCAACCTCATATGTCTGTACCTTAGCTTTTGATACATATATAACAATAAAACATACAATATATACAAGCACTATTCCAAATATAATAGCCGCTGCTTTTGGTTTTCTTCTGTATCTGACAACTTTCTTTCCCGCCATGATAAAACCTCATTACTCTATATTAAGAAACATTACTTCATAAACATAACAATTGTAGCATTTAAGCCTCATAGATACAAGTTTTTAAGCCATTTATTTCCTGTATTGTTTTAAAAAACATCCATACACTAATCACAAAACCAATATTAAAAACATGGAGTTTTCTCCAAAGGAGGCTTATATGAATTCTAAACCTATAGACTACATTGCTCTTACAATTGCCATTGTAGGAACTCTTAACTGGGGACTCATAGGATTCCTCAATTTTAACCTTGTGCATTTTATATTCAGGTCTGTTATGGTTGACCGCATAATATATGCACTTGTAGGTCTTTCCGGATTATATCTTTTAAGTACTTACGGAAGAATCAAAGCGCTTGGCGAGGATATGTAACAATTCAGCCTGCATATTTTCTCTTACCAGCTTTACACGAAAACAGACTGCCATTACTGACAGTCTGTTTTTTTACTTTTCTCTTGCTTTCATTATTCTGTCAAGAAGTGCATCAGCAACCTCTTCCTTGCTCATCATAGGAAGCTCCTCAACTGCATCCTTAGTAATGACAGTAACAACATTGGTATCTGTTCCAAATCCGGCTCCTGCCACCTTTACATTGTTAGCCACTATCATATCAAGATTCTTCTTTGTGAGCTTTGCTTTGGAATTTTCAAGCATATGCTCTGTTTCCATTGAGAATCCGCACAGGAACAGTCCGTCTCTTTTACTGCTTCCAAGTGTGCCGATTATGTCTTTAGTTCTCTCGAGAGGAATTGACATATCGCCATCTTTTTTCTTTATCTTTTCATCACTTACATCACTTGGTCTGTAATCTGCAACTGCTGCCGCCTTGATTATAATATCTGCATCTTTCGCACTCTCTATAACTGCATTATACATATCTTCTGCCGAAACAATATCCACCATCTTGACAAATGGCACCGGCTCAAGGCTTACCTTTCCTGATATAAGTGTTACCTCTGCTCCACGAAGCATTGCCATCTTTGCGATTGCATATCCCATCTTTCCTGTAGAATTATTAGATAAGAATCTTACAGGATCTAACTTCTCTCTTGTAGGTCCTGCCGTAACTGTAAGCTTAACTCCTGCCATATCCTTTTCTTTAGCAATTGTTCTTAAGATATAGTTAAGAAGTACCTGCTCAGACGGCATTTTACCCGCACCAGTATCACCACAGGCAAGATAACCGCTGTCCGGCTGTATAATTTCATATCCGTAATGCTCTAACTTCTTTAAATTATCCTGAACAATAGGATTAGTGAACATATTAGTGTTCATAGCAGGTGATATAAGCTTAGGGCATTTGCAGGCCATAATTGTTGTAGTCAGCATATCGTCTGCTATTCCATTTGCAATCTTTCCTATCGCATCTGCTGAAGCCGGTGTAACAAGGAATATATCAGCCATCTTTGCAAGACTGACATGTTCAACATTAAACTGGAAGTTCCTGTCAAATGTATCAACTAAGCATTTGTTTCCTGTAAGTGTCTCAAATGTTATTGGATTAATAAAATTGCATGCGTTCTTAGTCATTATCACATGTACATCTGCATGCTTCTTTACAAGCATACTTGCAAGATTGGCAATCTTATATGCCGCTATGCTGCCTGTTACACCAAGAACAACTGTCTTTCCATTAAGCATATTATCTCCGCCCTCCTATACATTCACTATTCTAGACATTTTTATCATAAATGTATTTAAGACCTCTGATTAAAAGTGCCGGATCAGTCTCAATTCTGTTTCTGCAGAATGGAATTATAACCTTGCTGAGTCCCCCTGTTGCCACAAGCTTTGCAGCAGGCTTTCCGTTCTTTCCGAATCCGCAGCAGTCTATTATTCTGTCTATAATTCCGTCTATGCTTCCTGCATGACCATATATAAGACCGCTCTTCATACAATCAACTGTGTTCTTTCCAACTGGTCCTTTAGGTGCATCAAAGCTGATTCTTGGAAGCTGTGCTGTCCTTGATGAAAGTGAATTCATTGAAACACCAGCACCCGGAAGGATTGCACCGCCTATGTAATTGCCGTTTTCATCAACTGTACTTATAGTTGTCGCTGTTCCTATATCAACTATAATAACAGGTGCGCCATAATCATGTGTCGCTGCAACTGCGTCAACAATAAGGTCACTTCCCACCTGCTTAGGCTGATCCATAAGAATATTAAGTCCTGTCTTTACTCCTGGTCCTACAACTAAAGGCTCTATATCTACAACCTTTTCAACAGCAGCTTTGATAACATTGACAAGCTGTGGCACAACAGAAGAAATAATCGCACCACTGATATCCTCTGATTCTATATTATAGATTTCAAGAACATTTTTAAAGCTGATAGCATATTCAAGCTCTGTCTTAGAAAGGTCTGTACTGAGTCTTTCCTCAAATATTACTTTATCATCATTATCAACACAGCCAATAACTATATTAGTATTGCCCATATCTATAGCTAATATTGTTCCTTTAGTATTCTTTCTTGACATTAATTACACCTCGCTAATATAGTAACCCCGTCACAGATAAGCTTTTCTGCCATACATTCGTATATCTCATTGACAGGATTTTCCTTAAACTCATCAGCGGCTATTGCCACCCTTATATAATTCTTCGTATATCCTGTATAATATGACCTGCCATCTATTTCTGTCAATTCCTCAATAAGAACTTCTAACTTCTTTCCGATATACATTTTTCTGTATTCAAGTGACTGTGCCTTCTCTAATGCAAGCAGTACTGCACTTCTTTCTGATTTCACAGTGTCTGCAACCTGATCCTTCATCTTGTCAGCAACAGTTCCCTTTCTTCTTGAATACTTGAATATATGCATTTCGTAAAAATGTACTTTCTCAAGGAACTTCTGTGTCTCAATGAAATCTTCCTCTGTCTCACCCGGAAATCCCACGATTACATCAGTAGTTATCGCCGGGTTATCAAACACTTCTCTTAACTTCGTACAACCCTCATAATACTCTTCTGTATTATACTTTCTGTTCATTGCCTTTAATGTCCTATCACAGCCACTCTGTAATGATAAGTGAAAATGCGGGCATATCTTTTCTAAGCTGGCAATCCTTTTAGCAAATTCATCTGTAATTATTCTTGGTTCAAGTGAGCCTAAACGTATTCTTTTAATTCCTTCAACCTCATGTATTGCCTCTATAAGCTCAATAAGGCTTATATTTTCAAGGTCTGTTCCATAAGATGATATGTGGATTCCTGTAAGAACAACTTCCTTAACGCCTGTAGCTGCAAGAGTCTTAACCTCATTTACTATATCCTCAGGATTACGGCTTCTTACCCTGCCTCTTACATATGGAATGATACAGTATGAACAGAACTGGTTACAGCCGTCCTGAATCTTTATATATGCTCTTGTATGCTCGCCTGTCTGGTTAATCTTCAGCGACTCATACTCCTGATATTTGTCATTAATATCAACCAGATAGCTTGTGTTATCTGAACCGCCAAAATAATCATTTAACGCTTCAACAACGCTTATCTTCATATTGTTGCCAAGAACGATATCAACACACTCATCCTTCTTGACTCCGTCAGGGTCTGCCTGCACATAACAGCCGGCAGCGATAACAACCGCCTCCGGGTTCATCTTCTTTGCCTTGTGAAGCATTTGTCTTGACTTTCTGTCAGCAATATTCGTCACTGAGCACGTATTAATTATATATATATCAGCCTGAACTTCATCACTAAAAGGAACTATTTCGTATCCTGCATAACGGAGCATTATCTCCATGGATTCTGCCTCGTATGAATTAACTTTACATCCCAGACTGTGTATAGCAACTTTTTTCAATTTCTGCCTCTTTTCTGTTAATTTTTGTTACATTTCTTTATTGACATAGGTTTAACAAATAGATATTATAGTTTATAGAAAACATTTAAGGAGGTATTCTAATGAAAACTGTAAAGATTTCATTAAACTCAATCGACAAAGTAAAATCTTTTGTCAACGATATCACTAAATTCGATGTAGACTTTGACCTTGTCTCTGGCAGATATGTAATTGATGCCAAGTCTATCATGGGTATATTCAGTCTTGACCTTTCTAAGCCAATCGACCTTAATATCCACGCAGACAATGATATCGACACTATCCTTGCCGTATTAAAGCCATACATCGTTGAGTAATGATTAATAAACATATATAAACCGCTTTATCTTCATCAGATAAAGCGGTTTTATTTTATTCAATTACGATTTTTTCAGTTGTCTCGATTGCTGTCTTGTAAAGTTCCTCTATCACACCATCAAGGTTAGTCTCATGTTGTTTGATAACATTAAGATTTGGCTTTGTTACAGGGTGCTTAGCAACGAATATTGTACAGCAGTCCTCAAATGGCTGTATTGATGTTTCATATGAGCCAATCTTTTCTGATATATCAATAATCTCCTGCTTATCAAAACCAATAACCGGTCTGAATACAGGCATTGTACACACCTCATTAGTACAGTAAAGACTTGCCATTGTCTGGCTGGCAACCTGTCCGATACTCTCACCTGTAACAAGTCCCTGACAGCCGCTTGCCTTTCCTAAATCCTCAGCAATCTTCATCATATATCTTCTCATAATGATTGTAAGCTCATCATGTGGGCATTTCTCATATATAGCCATCTGGATATCTGTAAAATTAACAACATTAAGAGTGATAGGACCTGAATACTTAGATACAATCCTTGCAAGGTCAACTACCTTCTGCTTTGCTCTCTCACTTGTATATGGAGGTGCATGGAAATATGTTGCTTCAATCTGGACACCTCTCTTGGCAACCATATATCCAGCAACAGGGCTGTCGATACCGCCTGATAATAAAAGCATAGCCTTTCCTGCTGTTCCGATTGGCATTCCGCCAGGACCCGGAACTTCAATAGAGTAAATGTTGATTACATCTCCTCTGATTTCTACCTGTAAAAGAACCTCTGGCTTATGAACATCAACCTTCATCTCCGGGAATGCATCAAGAATTCTTCCACCAAGCTCCATGTTAATCTCCATTGAGTTCATTGGATAATTCTTTCTTGTTCTTCTTGCATTAACCTTAAATGTAAGATTCTTATTCTTATATGCCTTGTCAAGATAATTGATAACCTGATTAGCAAGGTCATCAAATCCATTATCTTCAATCTGTACTACAGGACATATTCCAACTATACCGAATACTCTTGTAAGGCTCTCTATTACCTCATCATAATCATAGTCTGAAAGCGCATTTACATAGATTCTTCCGTCAGCTCTTCTTACATCAAATTCTCCCTCAACATCCTTAAGCGAGAACTTAATCTGTCTTACAAGGGCATCCTCAAAGATAAATCTGTTCTTTCCCTTAACACCTATTTCTCCATACTTTATCAAAAATGCTTTATACATATTCTCTCCTTATCGTCTTGTGTACTTCCTGAGCATTGGAAGCAGCTGTTTAAGTGTCTCTATTGTGTATTCAAGTTCTTCCTTAGTTGTCTCATAGCAGAAGCTGAACCGAAGTGTTGAATCAAGCAGATCCTTATCAAGTCCGATTGCAACAAGTGTGTTGCTCAGTCCCGGCTTGTTAGATGAACATGCTGAACCTGATGATACATAGATTCCTTTATCTTCAAGTGAGTGAAGAAGCACCTCTGCTCTTACACCCCTGAAACTTGCACTTACAATCTGTGGTGCTGAATCAGTACCCTTCTTGCTGTTTACCTGAACATCAGGAAGTTTTTCAAGCTCATCTATGAAGTAATCCTTTAATTCATACAAATGTGCTATCTTACTTTCAAAGTCATTATTATATATAAGCTTTACAGCTGTTGCAAGTCCTGCTATTGCAGGAACATTCTCAGTTCCTGAACGCATGCCCTTCTGCTGTCCGCCTCCATATATAATAGGCTTAATTCTTGTCTTGTCATTAATGAATAAGAATCCACTTCCCTTAGGGCCGTGAATCTTATGTCCACTGACTGATAACAAGTCAATTCCGAGCTTCTTAGGATATATCTTATATTTGCCATAAGCCTGTATTGCATCAACATGATATACAATATCAGAATTATAACTCTTAACTATATGTCCGATTTCTTCAATCGGTTCAACTGCACCAATTTCGTTATTAACATACATTACTGAAACAAGTATTGTCTCATCATCAAGTGCATTCTTTAAAGCCTCTATATCAACTATTCCATCTTTATCAACTGGAAGATAAGTTATTCTGAAGCCTTCTTTTTCAAGGAAATTGAATGGCTCTTTAACTGATGAATGTTCTACAGATGATACTATACAGTGCATTCCTTTTCTTTTATTAGCCATTGCTGTTCCAATTATAGCCATGTTATTAGATTCTGTTCCACCCGAAGTAAAGAGAATCTCCTTGTCCTGACACTTAAGAGTCTTTGCTATTACCTCTTTCGCTTCACGGATATATTTCTCCGCCTCAACACCCTTCATGTGCTTTGATGACGGATTGCCATAATCCTCTGACATAACCTTTACTGCTGTTTCTACTACCTCTGCTGCACATTTCGTTGTAGCAGAATTATCAAGATACGCTTCCATATTGCCTCTTTTCCACTTATTCTTCCATATTATACATAAGCACTGATAACAGCATCATTCCCGCTGTCTCAGTTCTTAATATTCTCTTGCCAAGTGTGATTACTTCACAGCCTGCACTTACCGCTTCATCAAGCTCTGACCTGTCGAATCCGCCCTCTGGGCCTATGAATATTCCTACAGATTCTCCATGTCCGATTCCTTCAATCACTTTTCTTGTCTTTTCCATGCCTTCAGCGCACTCATATGGCAGTAAAAGCTTGTCTAACTTTCCTGCATATTCCAGCGCCTGTTTAAATGTCATAACCTCTGTTACCTCTGGCTGGATACTTCTCTTGCTCTGCTTGGCTGCACTTAATGCAATGCTATTCCATCGTTCAACCTTAGCTTTGGCTTTCTTGGCATCAAGCTTCACAACGCTTCGTTTCATTGCCACAGGAACAACACTATATGCTCCAAGCTCAACAGCCTTCTGTATTATAAGCTCCATTTTATCAGCCTTAGGCAGTCCCTGAAACAGGATTATTCTGGAAGGCAGTTCTTTCCCCTGCTCGTCCTTACTCAGTATATCCGCTCTTATATATTCATCTGACATAGAAGCAATACTGCACTCATAATCAACATTATCCCCGCTGCTTATAAGAAGCTTGTCCCCTTCTTTAAATCGCAGCACATTCTTAATGTGATTAACATCACTGCCGACTATGTCTATATATGAATCATGGATATTCTCATGCTCTGCAAAAAAATGATACATACACTACTTCCTTCTTGCTGTGATATTAACCCACTCACCATCATGGTTAATCTCAACTATCTCTAACTCAGGATTCTTCTTAAATGCCTCTGCAACTTCATTCTCCTTAGTATCAATGATACCAGATGTGATGAAGTAAGCACCATGCTTCATATGCTCATGTATGCATGTTGAAAGTGGCTCTAACACATCTGCAAGAATATTGGCACATACAATGTCATAGCATTCATATCCGCAGGCGTCTTTAACTGCCTTATCATCAATAATATTGCCCTCTATAACCTCGAGCTGCTTCTTATCTATATTATTCTGCTCCGCATTTTCCTCTGATGCAATAATGGCATTAGGGTCAAGGTCTGTACCAAATGCATGCTTTGCACCATACTTTAATGCAACTACTGAAAGAATACCGCTTCCGCAGCCGACATCCAGCACTTCGTCGCCATCCTTAACATACTTCTGAAGCTGCTTTATAACCATTCTGGTAGTCTCATGTGAACCCGTTCCGAAAGCTGTTCCCGGATCAATACTGAGTACCGCATGTTCCTTCATATCATCTGTCTCCGGCTCCCATGTAGGCTTAATAAATAAGTCTCCAATTGTAAATGTATGCCAGTACTGCTTCCAGTTGTTAATCCAGTCCTTGTCCTCTGTCTCTGATTCTGTGATTGTTCCCTCACCGATATCAATAAACATCCTTAAATCTTCAAGTTCTGCTTTAACCTTTTCAAGCATAGAGCCATCATCTTCTTCACTATCAATATAGAAATTAACCTTTGCCCTTCCATCATCAGGAGGAAGATCAGGAATAAAATCTACAAACATTGACTTGGCTTCTTCCTTAGTAAGCTGTACATTATCCTCAATCTCGATTCCTTCAATTCCTATATCGTTAAGTGCACTGCTTATCATATCAACTGCATCTGTAGTTGTCTGGATTGAATATTTATTCCACTTCATATCAGTATCCTTTCAATTATCTTACATCTGTAAAAATGCTTCATATCCCTTTAATGTCTCATAAAGGTCTGCCTTGCTTATAACCTCATATGGTGCATGCATATTCTGTACAGCAATTCCGCTGTCGATTACATTCATGTCAAGGTTAGCCAGGATATATGCAATAGTTCCTCCACCGCCTGCATCTACCTTTCCAAGCTCTGCCATCTGGAAGTACACGTCAGCATCATCCATAACCTTTCTTAACTTTCCAATAAATTCAGCCGAAGCATCATTAGATCCACTCTTTCCTCTTGAGCCTGTGTACTTGTTAAATACCATACCTTTTCCAAAGAAAGCTGCATTTTTCTTTTCAAATACTGATGAATAGTTAGGATCATATGCTGCACTTACATCTGATGATAACATGTAAGAATTAGCAAGTGCTCTTCTTAACTTAAGCTCTGAATAATCACCACATCTGTCCATAACCTCTGCAACCATATTTTCAAAGAATCTTGAATGCATGCCTGTTGCACCAACGCTTCCAATCTCTTCTTTATCCACAAGGATGCACACACCAGTTCTTGTAACCTGTGGTGTATTAAGCAGCGCCACAAGCGAAGGATAAGCACACACTCTGTCATCATGTCCATATCCCATGATCATGCTTCTGTCTAAGCCATAATCTCTTGCAGGTCCTGCTGGAACTGCTTCAAGCTCTGCTGATAAGAAATCTTCTTCCTCAATTCCATATTTTTCTTTAAGAATCGCAAGGATATTCTTCTTAACCGCCTCTTTTTCTTCTTTATCGCCATCTATATTATCATTATCTGATGATGCCGGCATGCTTCCTATAAGAATATCCAGGTCTTCGCCTTCAACTACTGTACTACCTTTCTTTTCCATCTGCTTTGCTGCCAGATGTATAAGAAGATCTGAAACTCCGACAACTGCATCATCAGCATCTTCTCCAATTACTACTTCAACACATTCACCATTCTTTAATGCAACAACACCATGAAGTGCAAGTGGAATTGCTACCCACTGGTATTTCTTGATTCCACCATAATAATGAGTATCAAGAAGCACCAGGTCAGTATCTTCATACATAGGATTCTGCTTTATATCAAGTCTTGGTGAATCAATATGCGCACCAAGTATATTCATTCCTGCACTTAATGGCTCACTTCCAATATTAAAAAGAACAATTGCCTTCTTCATATTTACAGCATATACCTTATCGCCAGCCTTAAGTGTCTCATTAGCTGTAATAACATCCTGTAAGTTTCTGTATCCGGCTTTTTCTGCCAGCTCTACAGCCTTCTTTACACATTCTCTCTCTGTCTTACATTCAGATATAAAAGTTCTGTATTCATCTGCAAATGTAAATACATTTTTCTTATCTTCATCTGAATATTTCTTCCAAGCATTCTTTCTTTCCATAATGTCAGCTTCCTTTCTATATTTCTATATTATTTTTATATTCTTATATTCCCAATGTTATCTGTCCATCAGAATCCTCTGAATCAGCCTCATCAAAGCTTTCATTTGCCAGCTCTAACTCTGCTTCTTCCTTATACTGTTCAACCATGTCTTCACTTATTGTTGGAAGTTCATCAATTGACTGGACACCGAATGATCTTAAGAAATCTTCTGTTGTTCCAAAAAGCATCGGTCTTCCGGGTGCATCAAGCCTTCCAACTTCCTTTACAAGTCCAAGTTCAACAAGCTTGCTTACTGCCCTGTCTGAATTAACACCTCGTATCTTTTCTATTTCTATCTTAGTAACCGGCTGTTTGTAAGCAATAATTGACAATGTTTCAAGTGCAGAATCTGTAAGCGTATACTTTCTTGGCTGGCTGCACACTTTTATAAGTGCATCATAATATTCCTGTTTAGTACACAACTGAAAACTATTCTCAAGTTCTATTATTCTGATTCCCCTGTCATCCGATTCATATTTGTCTGAAAGATTTCGGATTATCTTTTTTGTAGTATCTACATCCTGTTCTATGGCATCAGCTAACTTGCTTACTTCCACAGAATCTCCCATAGTAAAAAGCACTGCTTCTATTATGCCTTCCATCTGTTCTATAGTCATCACTCTACTCCTCTGTTATATCTTCAATAAGTTCAGGGTCTCTAACAACTCTTATATAAATATCTGCCTCAGGGCTCTCCTGCTTTACCTCAACAAAACCAGTCTTGATAAGTTCAAGAACCACCAGAAATGTTACTATAACAGCAACCTTTGACGGATTATTCCATAGCAGATCCCTGAAACTGAATTCCTGATGCAGCATCATAAATGCTTTAATATCCACAAGCTTCTCACTCATGGTAACTTCTTCTTTTTCAATCTTGCCAAACTTACTTCTGACAGGGTCTATTTTATCTTCCTTACGTTTCATTACATCAGAAAATATTCTGTTAAGCTTCGTAAGTGTTGCATCTCCTATAACTTCTGATAAGTCAACTGGCGGAGTGTATGCTGCAACTTCCTGTGGAATATCCTGTTTCTTATAGTAAGTCTTCTGCGCATCAGTCTGTTTGTCTTTCAGTTCCTGTGCCATAGCCTTATACAGCTTATATTCGAGCAGTTTCTCAACAAGTTCTGCTCTAGGGTCTTCCTCATTGCCATCCTCATCGACTTCCTTAGGAAGAAGCATTCTCGACTTAATATCAAGAAGCGTAGCTGCCATAACAAGAAATTCACTAACCACATTAAGATCTTCTTTCTTCAGCTGCTCAACATATTCCATATACTGGTCTGTTATCATAGCAATTGGAATATCATATATGTTAACTTTGTTCTTATCTATCAAATGTAAAAGAAGATCAAGTGGTCCCTCAAACACCTGAAGCTTTACGCTTATTCCCATATCTGCCTCACTTTTTTGCACAATTATACGAATCACATTTTACATAAAATAACAAACGATTGCAAGTAATTGATAAATTCAATATAATAACATATAATATGGATTAAGGATTATGGATATAAGAATGCAGAATTTAATTTTATTTATAAAAAGAATTGTTACCAAAATAACAGAAGATCGTATTGGCGATTATGCATCCTCAGCATGTTACTATCTCATGCTGAGTTTTTTCCCGTTCTTTATCGGACTTCTAAGTCTCGTTAAATTCCTGCCTGTATCTCAGGCTAACCTGTTAAAAATAATTAATGGAATAATGCCAACACAGCTTAAGCCAATCATTCAGGGAATATTCACAGATATTTATGACAATTCAACAACTGCCTTAACACTCATCACTGCTATTGGTATCATATGGGCTGCAGGCAAAGGCTTTATGGCAATAGTCAGAGGTCTGAAGCAGATATACAGAAAAGACAATCAGAAGAACTGGCTGTTCCAGCGTATAAGAGCAAGCATATATGCTCTTATATTCATGTTTCTTATTATTGCCAGCCTTATCCTCATGGTTTTTGGCAACAATATAATGAACTTTACAATGAAATACATCCCACAGTTAACTAATGTAGTCATAGTATTCAGAGGCATATTTAACAGTAAGCATTTTCTGTTTCCAAGTATCTTCACGCTCTTCTTTACAGTTGCATTCTCACTTGTATCAAGACGTGGCAGAAAGTTTTATAAAGAGATCCCCGGTGCATTCTTTTCCTCTGTAGGATGGTATCTTTTTACATCGTTATATTCACTTTATGTTGACCATTCTCCGAATTTCTCATACATGTATGGCAGTATCACAACATTTATTGTTGCCCTTATCTGGATGTATGCATGCATGATTATAATATTTATTGGAGCTGAGATTAATTATTTTATCAACGATGAAAAGATAATCAGGAAGTACTGTAAGAAGAAACAAGACTAAGAGTTGTTCCTCTGTAAAAGAACTCCAGAATCTGTGAATATGTCATAGATTCTGCCATCTTATTGGCAGCATTCTGGCTCATTCCTATTCCATGTCCATATCCACCTCCGGTTATACGAAAACCTGCAAGTTCATCCTGCTTCATTACCTTTTCAAATATGCAGAATGTACTTGGAAGTCTTGAATACCTTGCCGTTCCTGTCATTGTATTCATATCAATAGCTGCATTTCCAAAAGCCGTTCTTATAGACGCTTCACTATCCAGAGTTACTTCTCCTTTATCTCCCTTTACCTTAACTTCTATTGCTGCTCCTCCATTAACTCTTCTGCACACTTCAATATCATTGATCATACCGACATCATTTCCTGTTGCAGCTTTAAATGCACTGCTGATCTGCTCAACACTTTCTTCCATGCTCCATCTGTACAGATTACACCCATAATCATAATCACTTTCGTTACTTAATTTTATAAACCTGGCAAATTCATTCTCATCTGTGAGTAACAGACTGTTATCTACTTTACCTACACATTCAGCAACAAAATATGGATAATTCTCACTTTCACTTCCCCATAACGAAACATCCGTTGTACTTCCGCAAGAAGTTGAATAATAATATGTTTTTACTGTTTCTCCATTATATGAAAGCACCTGTCCACAAGTTTCATCAACAGCCTTATCTGTAGAATCACTTCTGGCAGAATTATTGTAAACCTGATATTGTATTGAATCATCAATATGTGCACCATATTCGCCATAATAATTATTAGCTAATTCTGTATAAGCATAGCTTCTCGCACATACAGCCTGACATTTTAAAGCTTCCAGATTAAATCCAGAAGGCATTTCACTAGGAACAACTTTCTTAAGATAATCTTCAATCGGCACCTCGTTCACAACAACAAGACCCTCGTCATATGCAGCGACCTCAATTGTTCCTCCATATGCAGGGGTTCCAACACCTCTTGTTATCGATTCAAATCTTATTTCTCCCTCTGAAACGCTTAGCTTCACTCTTCCATTAGCAAACATTCCTGACTCTTTATTCAATGTAAATGTCTCCTGTGGTGCAACTTTTTCTTGTCCATCAGAATACGAAACTGTTATCTCTCCATCTGCACTAAATTGCACCTCATCAAAAAATATATCTTTATATCCTGTTGTCTTGATAACAACTCTTATATTGTCTGCCTGAAGTACTCTGTTCTTAACCGCACCGCATACTTTACCATCTGCGACTATAAAATCCTGAAGATCATATCCAACCACTATACTGTTATAATCATTTACAGCTTCTGTATCCTTATCATACATAATAAAGTCTTCATCAAGCTTTACTACTCCATACCCCTCTATATCTACAGAATCTTCTGACACAGCAAGGACTTTCCCTGTTACAACGTCACATTTTTTATTAACCTGTATAACTTTATTATCTCTTACTGTGATATCACACAGATATCCACTGACATCTTCTTTTAATTTACCAGTTGAAAAACATCGGATATTACCATACATATTGGCTGTAAGTCTGTCCCCAGACACATTGGTTATATACACATTCTTGTATATATCAAGATTAACAGACAGCGTTGCCATGCGGTTTTTTATATTATCTGAAACATATACACATGCAGCTGACAGAAATAAAACAATAGCTAAATAAGCAAGATATATATAGATAAATTTTCCCTTCAACAGTGCATCCTCCTTTTACAAGGTAAAATCTTTAGACAAGCTCTTTTTAATATATGCACTGTTAACCATCAATAGAACAAAAAATGAGCCATTACCAATCAATGGCTATGGCTCATTAATATATATCCCAAAACGCCGTTCCCCACGCTTTCGACTCCTAGCTTAGCTAGGTGGGCAACCGCATCCATACCGCTGCCTTCCACTGACAAAGGAGGCCTGACATTAGTATAGAGATATAGGAATCCCGTCGATGAAATGTAGGATCAAAATAATGTGGTTTTGCGAGCGTTCCAGGAAATATACAATTGATACGTTCTGTATCTATGGTCTGATTATACAACTTCTTTTGTGTTTACACAATATTTATATGCAAAAATTATTAAAGTATACACAAAATGCGTCTGCCATACATGACAGACGCATCCAATAAACCTATATGAAATTAAAGCTGTGGACCAGCAGCAACTAAAGCCTTACCAGCTTCGTTACCTGTGTACTTAACAAAGTTCTTGTTGAATCTTGCAGCAAGATCCTTAGCCTTTGTCTCCCACTCAGAAGCATCAGCATAT
>CAMDYG010000024.1 GCA_945910225.1 uncultured Eubacterium sp.
CAGTTCCTGCTTACTTCAATGATGCACAGCGTCAGGCTACTAAGGATGCTGGTAAAATTGCAGGTCTTGATGTAAAGCGTATTATTAATGAGCCTACAGCAGCAGCTTTAGCTTATGGTCTTGATAATGAACATGAGCAGAAGATTATGGTTTACGATTTAGGTGGTGGTACATTTGATGTATCTATTATCGAAATTGGTGATGGTGTAATTGAAGTTCTTGCTACAGCTGGTAATAACAAGCTTGGTGGTGATGATTTCGATAATGCTGTTACACAGTATATGTTAGATGACTTTAAGGCTAAAGAAGGCGTTGACCTTTCTAAGGATACAATGGCTCTTCAGAGACTTAAGGAAGCAGCTGAGAAGGCTAAGAAGGAGCTTTCAAGCACAACTCAGACAGAGATTAACCTTCCTTATATCACAGCTACAGCTGAAGGTCCAAAGCATTTCGAGATGACTCTTACAAGAGCTAAGTTTGATGAATTAACACATGACCTTGTAGAAAAGACTGCAGAGCCAGTTAAGAATGCACTTTCAGATGCAGGTCTTACAGCTTCAGAACTTTCAAAGGTATTATTAGTTGGTGGTTCTACAAGAATCCCTGCTGTACAGGATAAGGTTAAGTCATTAACAGGACATGAGCCAAGCAAGACTCTTAACCCAGATGAGTGCGTAGCTATAGGTGCTTCTATCCAGGGTGGTAAGTTAGCTGGTGATGCCGGTGCTGGCGATATCCTTCTTCTTGATGTAACACCACTTTCACTTTCAATTGAGACAATGGGTGGTATTGCTACAAGACTTATTGAGAGAAATACAACTATTCCTACTAAGAAGAGCCAGATATTCTCTACAGCTGCTGATAACCAGACAGCCGTTGATATCAACGTTGTACAGGGTGAAAGACAGTTCGCAAGAGATAACAAGTCACTTGGACAGTTCAGACTTGATGGTATCCCTCCAGCAAGAAGAGGTGTTCCACAGATTGAAGTTACATTTGATATTGATGCCAATGGTATCGTAAATGTATCTGCTAAGGATCTTGGAACAGGTAAGGAACAGCACATCACAATTACAGCTGGTTCTAATATGTCTGATGAGGATATTGATAAGGCTGTTAAGGAAGCTGCTGAATTTGAAGCTCAGGATAAGAAACGTAAGGATGCTATAGATGCACGTAATGAAGCTGATTCAATGGTATTCCAGACACAGAAGGCTATGGATGAAGCTGGTGATAAGCTTGATGCTTCTGACAAGGCAGCAGTTGAAGCGGATCTCAATGCATTAAAGGCACTCGTTGATGGATCTGATCCAGAAAACATGACAGATGCTCAGGTTGATGAAATCAAGGCTGCTAAGGAAAAGCTTATGGAAAGCGCTCAGAAGCTTTTTGCTAAGTTATATGAGTCACAGCAGGCTGCTGGTGGTGCAGGTCCAGACATGGGAGCAGGAGCAGGTCCTGATATGGGCGCTGGTGCTTCTGATGGCTCAGCTCCATATGGTGATGATGTTGTTGACGGAGATTATAAAGAAGTTTAATTGTCAGTAATGACTGACGAAAAAGAACTGCATGGGGTGAAAACTCCGTGCAGTTTCTGTTGATTAAATAAGAAAGAGGAAGAAGCAATCATGGCAGATAAGAGAGATTATTATGAAGTCCTTGGTGTACCTAAGGATGCCGATGACGCTGCTATTAAGAAAGCATACAGACAACTTGCAAAGAAATATCATCCAGATATGAATCCGGGAGATAAAGAAGCTGAAGTAAAATTTAAGGAGGCTTCTGAAGCTTATGCGGTGTTAAGCGATGCTGAGAAGAGAAGACAGTATGACCAGTTTGGCCATGCCGCATTTGAAGGCGGAGCAGGTGGAGCTGGAGCAGGTGGCTTCGACTTCGATTTTGGAGATATGGGAGATATCTTTGGAGATCTCTTTGGTGGTATGTTTGGCGGCGGCGGAAGCAGACGAAGCAGTAATGGACCAAGAAGAGGTGCTGATGTAAGGGTTAATGTCAGAATTACATTTGATGAATCAGTACGAGGAACAAAGAAACAGATAGATGTAACATTAAAAAACGAATGTGGTAAGTGTCATGGAACAGGTGCTAAGGCTGGAACATCTCCAGAAACCTGCAGCAAATGTCACGGAACAGGTCAGGTTACATTTACACAGCAGTCATTCTTAGGAATGGTAAGAAGCCAGCAGCCTTGTCCGGATTGTCACGGAACAGGAAAGATAATAAAGGAAAAATGTCCGGATTGTTATGGAACTGGTTATATAAGCAGCAAGAAGACAATTGAAGTTAATATACCTGCTGGTATTGATAATGGACAGTGCGTAAGAATACAGGGCAAAGGTGAACCGGGAACTAATGGAGGTCCAAGAGGAGATCTGTTAGTTGCGGTTATTATTTCACAGAGTACGGAGTTTGAAAGAGATGGATATAATATATTCTCTAATGTAGTGATTAGTTATCCTACAGCAGTTCTTGGCGGGGAAATCAAGGTTAAGACAGTTGATGGTGAAGTACTTTATGAAGTTAAGCCGGGAACAGCTTCTGGCACAAGAGTAAGACTTAAAGGCAAAGGCATGCCTACAGTAAGAAATCCTCAGATGAGAGGAGATCATTATATGACTCTTGTTGTTGATATTCCTACAAAGCTTAACCAGGAGCAGAAAGATGCACTTCTTGCATATGACAAGACACTTACAGGAGCAGAGAGACACTCAAAGAAAAAGGGCTTGTTTGGAAAGTAATTTAAATGCACTTTAAGATATACGCATAGTATAAGTAAGTTTACACTTACCCCACAATGTGGTAAAATCCTACATTGTGGGGTATTTTATTTAGAAGATGTCAGCGTGAAAAACAGGGGCTTTTCACACACAAGATTCTGTTAGAAACGGGCAGAAATGGAGATTGATATGAATTTAGAAACAAGATATAGTGAACTTAATAAAGATTACGGCGCATATGAGCTTGTTAATATTGAAAAGCTTAATGACCTTAATTCTGTGGGACTTTTATTAAAGCATAAGAAATCAGGTGCAAGAGTTGCCATTATTTCAAATGATGATGATAACAAGGTGTTTTCTATAGGATTCAAGACACCACCGGATAATGATACTGGAATGCAGCATATTATTGAACATTCTACTTTGTGTGGTTCAAGAAAATATCCGGTTAAAGACCCGTTTGTGGAGTTATGCAAGGGTTCTCTTAATACATTTCTTAATGCCATGACTTATCCGGATAAGACAGTATATCCTGTTGCCAGCTGCAATATGGCGGATTTCAAGAATATAATGGATGTATATATGGATGCTGTATTCTATCCTGCAATGTATGAACATGAAGAGATATTCAAGCAGGAGGGCTGGCATTATGAGCTTGAAGATGTTGACGGAGAGCTTGCTTACAACGGAGTTGTATTTAATGAGATGAAGGGTGTGTATTCTTCAGCAGATGATGTGCTTTCAAGATATACATTTGTATCACTCTTCCCTGATTCCGAATATAAGAATGAATCCGGTGGTGATCCAGAGGTTATACCACAGCTTAAGTATGAAGACTTCATTAAGTATCATAAGGAGTATTATCATCCTGTGAATAGTTATATCTACCTGTATGGTGATATTGATGTTGATGAGAGACTTGAATATCTTGATAAGGAATATCTGTCAGCTTTCGATAAGAATGATGTCAATATAGACGCTGAAGTGACTTTCCAGAAAGCATTTGACGCACCTGAGTATGAGACAAGAGAGTATGCAATTACTGACGATGAACCAGAAGAAGATAATACTTATCTTTCTTACAATGTTGTTATCGGAACATCAACAGACCCTGTAAGCTATCTTGCATTACAGATTCTTGATTATGCACTTATTATGGCTCCGGGGGCACCGCTTAAGCAGGCACTTATTGATGCAGGAATTGGAACAGATGTGTACAGCGTGCTAGAGACTTCTGTGTACCAGCCGGTGTATTCAATTATTACCAAGAATGCCAATGAGAGTGACAGAGACAGATTTGTAAAAGTTGTTGAAGATACCCTTTCAGATATTGTTAAAAATGGTCTTAGCAGGAGAATGGTTAAGGCAGGAATTAACTATTACGAATTCAAATACAGAGAAGCTGATTTCGGCCCATATCCAAAAGGACTTATGTATTATCTTACGATGATGGACAGCTGGCTTTATGATGAGAATAAGCCGTTTATTCATGTTGAGGCAGGTGAAACATTTGAAATAATCAAGAAGAATTCAGAGAATGGGTTCTTCGAGAAATTCATAGAAGATAATATTATTAATAATAACCATGAGGTTGTATTGAGCCTTGTTCCAAAGCACGGACTTGCAGAGGAAAAGGAAGCAAAAGAAGCAGAGAAGCTTGCAAAGTATAAGGCAACTCTTTCTAAGGGAGAGCTTGAGGAGCTTGTTAAGCAGACAAAGGCACTGAAAGAATATCAGGATACACCTTCAGACCAGAAGGATCTTGAGAAGATTCCTCAGCTCGAGTTAAAGGATATCACAAGGGAGCCGGCTAAGTTATATATTGATCCTAAAAAGATTGGTGATGTTGATGTAATCCACCATAATATGTTTACTAATGGAATCGCATATATAATGATGTGTTATGATTGCAGGAACGTGCCTGATGAGCTTCTTCCATATATCGGACTTTTAAGTTCGGTTCTTGGTCTTATGGATACAGAAGAATACACATATACTGAACTGACTAATGAAATCAATATCAACTGTGGCGGGATTACAACAGATGCTGCCATATACACAGATAATAAGGATTTTGACAAATGTACTATCATGTATGAGGTTAAGGGCAAGGTTCTTTACGACAATATCCGGTTTGTGCTTGATATGATGAATGAAATTATATATAAGACAAAGTTTTCGGATTATAAGAGACTCAAGGAAATAATTGCAAAGCTTAAGTCAAGGATGGAAAGCACTATGACAAGTGCAGGACATTCGACAGCAATGCTTGCAGGTATGGCACAGTTCTCAAGAAATGCTTATTATTCCAACGAGATGAGAGGATATGGTTTCTATGAACTTATCCAGAAACTTGATTCTCAGTTTGACGAGCTTAAGGAAGACATTGCAGACAAGTTAAAACAGCTTGTAACTTATATATTCCATAAGGAAAACATTATTGTAAGCTTTACTGCTGATGATAAGGGATATGACGCATTTAAGCCTGCTTTTGAAATATATGCGGCTGAATTGAAGAAATCGGACATGCCAGTATGCGAGAGGAAGTATACACCTGCAAATGTAAAGACAGGATATACCTCAGCCTCACAGGTCCAGTATGTTGCCAGATGCGGTAATTTCAGGGATGGAGGTTATGAATATACAGGAGCATTAAGAGTGCTTAAGGTTATATTCTCATATGACTATCTCTGGATTAATATAAGAGTTAAGGGCGGCGCATATGGCTGTATGAGCGGTTCGTACAGAAATGGTGATATGTATATGGTTTCTTACAGAGATCCTAATTTAAGAAAGACTAATGAGATATATGAAAATGCAGCGGATTATCTTAAACATTTTGACGTAAGCGACAGAGATATGGTGAAGTTCATAATCGGAACAATAGGAGATATTGACACACCTATGAATCCGGCTGCAAAGGGAACAAGATCGTTTGGTGCATACATCTGTAACACAGATTACGAGTCACTGAAGAAAGAAAGAGGACAGGTTCTTGACTGTACTGTAGAGAAGATAAGAGAACTTGCACCCCTTGTAAGATGTGCGATGGACGAGGATTATTTCTGCGTTGTGGGAAGCAGCAAGGAAATTAATAAAGAGAGTGAACTTTTTGATAAGATACAGCCACTTATTAAGGTACAGGGTTAATAGAAAAGGAGAATTTATGAATTTAGACGAAATGCTTGCGGCCAGCGGGATTACCGGGGGAGCTAAGGCAGAAAACACAAGGACTAAGACAGGCTTTGTAACATTTATAGGAAGACCTAATGTTGGTAAGTCAACACTTATGAACCAGATAATCGGACAGAAGATAGCGATTACTTCTAACAAGCCTCAGACTACAAGAAACAGAATACAGACTGTATACACTGATGAGCGTGGACAGATTGTTTTTGTTGACACTCCGGGTATCCACAAGGCTAAGAATAAGCTTGGAGAATACATGGTTGGTGCAGCAGAGAAGACAATCAGCGAGGTTGACCTTATATGCTGGCTTGTTGAGCCTACAACACATCTTGGAACTGCCGAGGAGCATATCGTAGAGAAGCTTAAAGAGTGCAAAACTCCAATTGTTCTTGTTATCAATAAGACTGATACAATTAAGAAAGAGGAGATTCTTCCTGTTATTGACTGCTACAGAAAGGAACTTGATTTCGTTGATATTGTTCCTGTGTGCGCAAGAAACGGCAATAATGTTGACGACCTGCTTGATGTTATATTCTCACATCTTGACTATGGTCCGATGTACTATGATGAAGATACAGTTACAGACCAGCCAATGAAGCAGATTGTTGCAGAGCTTATAAGAGAGAAAGCACTTCATGCATTAAACGATGAGATTCCACATGGGATCGCAGTTGTTATCGACAGCTTCAAGGAAAGAAGAAATGCAAGAGGTCCTATAACAGATATCGACGCATCTATTGTATGCGAAAGAGATTCCCACAAAGGAATTATTATCGGCAAGGGCGGAGAAATGCTTAAGAAAATCGGAACTAATGCCAGATACGAGATTGAGAAGCAGCTTGACATGAAGGTTAATCTTAAGCTCTGGGTTAAGGTTAAAAAGGAATGGCGTGACAGTGATATTCTTCTTAAGAATTTCGGATATGATAAGAAGAAAGATAAATAGTTTACAAAATGTCCGGGTAATCTGAAGACTGTAAACATACAGGAGGAGAAAATGGCAGAAGTTACTACTGTTACAGGCATGATACTTTCTGCCATGCCTGTCGGGGAATATGACAGAAGACTGGTTATTCTTACAAAGGAACTTGGTAAAATAACAGTGTTTGCAAAAGGTGCAAGAAAGCCGAACAGTGCTCTGATTGGAGTTACAAGAAGCTTTATATTTGGAACATTTGATGTATACCGGGGACGTGATTCATATACGATGTATAAGGCGTCAGCGAGGGAGTATTTTGAAAGTGTTGTGAATGACCTTAATGCAGTGTGCTATGCGTGTTATTTTGCTGAGATTGCAGACTATTATGGCAGAGAGAATCTGGATGCGTCAGAGATGATAAATGTTTTGTATATAACTCTGAAGGCACTGGGTAAAAAACTCATAAGTTATGAACTTATAAGGTATATATATGAGATAAGGATGATAGCTGTTAATGGTGAGTGCCCGGATTTTTTCACATGCAGCAGATGTGGCAGCGAGAAAGAGCTTTCAGAGTACTCATTTTCAAGAAATGGAATGTTCTGCCGCAACTGTGCAGGGGAAGTGCATGATGGAGTACGTCTGTCAGGATCGGCAGTATATACATTACAGTATATTGTTACATCACAGCTTACGAAATTGTATTCTTTTACTGTTACAGTGGAAGTTGAGCGTGAACTGGGAATGATTGTCAACAGGTTGGAAAAACATGTGTTTGATAAAGAATTTAAGTCAAGGGAAATGCTTAATCTGACCATATAATTGTAATGCAAACTGGCTATGTTATCATATGCCAGTTTTTTGTATATTAAAGGGTAAAGATTTTACGCTATATTCAGATGAAAGGAGAGACAATATGTCAGAGAATAAAGTGTCTCATAACAACCAGAAGAAAATAGCTGCAATTAATGATTATTCTGGCTTTGGAAGATGTTCTATAGCAGTTGAACTGCCTGTTATATCAGCAATGAAAATCCAGTGTTGTCCAATGCCTACATCGATTTTTTCTAATCATACAGGCTTTGAGAGCTTCTATTTTAAGGACTTTACAGATAGTATGCTGGATTATATGGCGGAGTGGAAGAAGTTAAACCTTAAATTTGATGGAATTATAACAGGATTTTTAGGTTCACATAATCAGATTGCTATTGTTGAGGAATTTTTTAAAAATTTTAAAACAGAAGATAATATAGTTGTGATTGACCCTGTTATGGGAGATTATGGAAGCATGTATCCTACATATACAGATGAAACTTGTCAGGAGATGAAGAAGCTCGTAAAATATGCGGATATTCTTACACCTAATCTGACAGAAGCATGTATTATAACGGATGAACCATACAAGCCGGATTATTCTAATGACGAACTTAAAAAAATTGCCATGAAGCTTGTTGCAATGGGACCTTCCAGAATAGTTATTACCGGAATCCAGCGTGGGCAGTATATAGGCAATTACTGTTACGAGAAGAACAGGGAAGATTATCTTATTAAAACAATGAAGGTCGGAACTCAGCGTTCAGGTACAGGAGATATATTTGCATCAATAATAGCGGCAGATGCTGTTAATGGCGTGAATTTTCATGAGTCAGTAAGAAAGGCCTCAACATTTATTAAAAAATGTATTCTTAAAGCTATTGAGATGGATATACCGCTTACGGACGGAGTTCCATTTGAAGAATTGCTGACAACTTTAAAATAATAAAATAGGTCAAAGAAAAGGAGATATACTATGGAAATATTATATAAGGTTCATAATAATTTGTATGTTAATCTGACTAATAAATGTCCGTATTCATGCACATTCTGCTTAAGACAGACTATGGACAGAATTGGGGAGTCAGGAAGACTCTGGCTTGAGAGAGAACCATCATATGATGAGGTTGTTGAGGAATTCTCTAAGTTTAATATGGATGAGTATGAAGAGGTTGTGTTCTGTGGATTTGGTGAGCCCACAGAAAGATTCGATGTACTTATTAAAGTTGCTTCTTATGTTAAGAAAACATTTGGGAAGAAGATAAGAATTAATACGAACGGGGTTGGAAATCTTGTTAATGGAAGGGATATTGTACCAGAGATGAAAGGTCTTGTTGATACAATATCTATCAGCCTTAATAATCCACATAAGGACGAATATAATGCATTGGTAAGAAGTAAGTTTGGAGAGAAATCTTTTGATGAAATGATTAACTTTGCCAAGGAGTGTACACAGTATATTCCAAATGTTGTTCTTACAACAGTTGATACTACCATATCACATGAAGAAGAGGCTGAATGTCAGAAAATATGTGATGAAATAGGAGCAACATACAGAATACGTCCATGGGAAGATTAAGCTGTCAGTTTCCCTTGCTAATTAGAAACAAATATTATAAAATAATATAGATTACGTGAAGCCCGATGCAGTTCGATGTAGTCAGGGCAGCACATAGAATTTTGGAGGAATTATAATGGTGGAAAAGACAATGGAGAAAATTGTTTCTTTAGCTAAAGCTAGAGGATTTGTTTACCCAGGCTCTGAGATATATGGTGGTCTGGCTAATACATGGGATTACGGCAATCTCGGTGTTGAGTTAAAGAACAATGTTAAGAAGGCATGGTGGCAGAAGTTCGTACAGGAAAGCCCATATAATGTTGGTGTTGACTGTGCAATTCTTATGAACCCTCAGACTTGGGTAGCATCAGGTCATCTTGGTGGATTTTCTGATCCATTAATGGACTGCAAGGAATGTCATGAGAGATTCAGAGCAGATAAACTTATAGAAGACTGGGCAGACGAGAATTCATATGATCTTGGAGGATCAGTTGATGGCTGGACACAGGAGCAGATGAAGAGTTTCATTGATGAGAAGAATATCTGCTGTCCTTCATGTGGAAAGCATAATTTCACAGATATCAGACAGTTTAACCTTATGTTTAAGACATTCCAGGGTGTAACAGAAGATGCTAAGAACACAGTATATTTAAGACCAGAGACAGCACAGGGTATATTTGTTAATTTCAAGAATGTTCAGAGAACATCAAGAAAGAAAGTTCCTTTTGGTATCGGACAGATTGGTAAGTCTTTCCGTAATGAGATTACACCTGGTAACTTCACTTTCAGAACAAGAGAATTTGAGCAGATGGAATTAGAGTTCTTCTGCAAGCCGGGAACAGATCTTGAGTGGTTTACATATTGGAGACAGTATTGTATAGACTGGCTTAAGGCATTAGGAATGAAGGAAGATGAGATGAGAGCAAGAGATCATTCACCAGAAGAACTCTGCTTCTACTCTAAGGGAACAACAGATATTGAATTCCTTTTCCCATTCGGATGGGGCGAACTCTGGGGTATTGCTGACAGAACAGATTATGATCTTACACAGCATCAGACAGTATCTGGAGAAGATATGTCATACTTTGATGATGAGTCTAAGGAAAAGTATGTTCCATATGTTATTGAGCCTTCACTTGGTGCAGATCGTGTGACATTAGCTTTCCTTTGTTCAGCTTATGATGAAGAAGAGCTTGAAGGCGGAGATGTAAGAACAGTTCTTCATTTCCATCCAGCGTTAGCACCAGTTAAGATTGGTATTCTTCCACTTTCTAAGAAGCTTAATGAAAGCGCTGAAAAGATATATGCAGAGCTTTCTAAGTATTACAACTGTGAATTTGATGACAGGGGTAATATTGGAAAGAGATACAGAAGACAGGATGAGATAGGAACACCTTTCTGTATAACATATGATTTTGATTCTGAAGAAGATGGAGCTGTAACAGTAAGAGACAGAGATACCATGCAGCAGGAAAGAATCAAAATTGAAGACCTTAAGGCATATTTTGAAGATAAGTTCAGATTCTAATGAATATTGGATGGATTAAATAAAGGATATAATTATGTTGTGTACAAAATGTGGTCAGGAATATGAGGGAAGTCAGTGCCCAAGATGTGATGGACCTGTCATATTAGTTAATAACAGTGATTATCTTGCCAGAAGAAAGGCATATGAAGAGAAGCAGGCTTTGAAAGACAGGTCTGCTTCTTCTGATAAAAAGGATGAATCACCAAAGGAAATTGGACAGGCAATAAAGAAAGCAGTTAAGAAAACTTTAGAGAGAAACGATTCGGAAAAGAAAAGAAATAAAGATAAAGAAAAAAGTAAAGATAGAGAAAAGAATAAAGATTCAGGGACATCTGTAAGAATTGCAAGACACAAAAGTAAAAAAAGATGGAAAATAATCGGCGCGCTGGCTGTACTGCTGGTAGTGGTTATAGCGGCAGCATTTGGAATATACAGGTTATCAAAGAGAAAGAATTATGAACTGTTTGTAAGTTACAATAATAAAATATATGACATAGCAGGAATCGACAGTAATTATATATGTGATGAGTCTGATGCTGTGTTTGCAGCGGATAATAAGACATTTTATATACCTGAATGGCCGGATGATATAGACAAATCACAATGTATACGGAATGTTGCAAGTGATAATGGAAAGTATTATGTGTCAGTTGTCTATGATGAATCCAGAACAGAGAATAAATATTCAATGTATATATGGAATAAGAGAGAATGTATTCTTGTTTCAGAAGATGATCTGGATAAGGATATTCTGTATGTATCAGATGATGGAGTAGTCATATATACTAATACCAATGTAATTAATGACGAAGGCGGAATGGATGGAACAAGTCTTATTGTTGTAAGCGTGAAGGAAGTAAAGAAGAAGCTTGTAGCACAGACATATACAGTTGAAGCTAATCTTAACAGGGCATATGTGTACAGTGATAAGAAAGATATTATATATTTAAATGCAACAGGCAATCTGTATTCATATAGTTATGATAAGACGGGAAAACCAGTACTGATTGCAGATTCAGTGTCACAGCTGTGGATGCCATCCGAATCAAAGAATGTATATACAGGCATGGCAGACAGTCTTATAAATGCTAAGGATGCAGAGACATTTATATATGGAGTGTCTGATGGGGTGTATTACTATAATAATGCAGATTCAAGTCTTATAAAGATTGACAGCAGGACAGACACGGATGCTGATTATGTATATGATACTGATAATTCTGTTATATACAGGATTAATTCATCTTCTGTCAGATCAGCAATAGTAGCAGATAAGAAAGTCAGTGAATATAATGAGATAGATTCAATGACTAAAGAAAAGAATTACCTGTATATATCACAGGATAAACAGCTTATATATGTTAATGAGGATAATGTTTTAAGAGTTGTTGCTGATAATAAGATATCTGATATTGATAATAATGTGAGTGCAGGAACTTTATCAAAGGTGTACAATAAGAGCAAAGCTATTACCTATGTCAGTGATTCATCACAATATTATATGGACAATATTAAGTCCAAGAAAGTAGCGGTTCTTACTTCGGTTACAATGACAAGTACGGAGGGAACACATTTTTATAAGAACAGAATATATTCATACGATTCTGATAATATATTGTATTCCAATACGTTAAAGGGTAACAGCAGCAGTGAAATAGGATATGTTGAGAGATTGTGGCTGGGAACACAATTGAAATAAAACAATACTTAACAGACAAGGACGGATACTATGGATTTGTTTGATTTCATGAGAGAGAATAATAAGAATGCAGAATCGCCACTGGCAATGAGGCTAAGACCAGAAACTCTTGATGAGATGGTAGGACAGTCACATATAATAGGTAAGGACAAGCTGTTATACAGAGCTATTAAGGCAGATAAATTAAGCTCGGTTATATTCTACGGACCACCTGGTACCGGTAAAACAACGCTTGCAAAGATTATTGCCAATACAACGAGTGCACAGTTTTGCCAGGTCAATGCAACGATTGCCGGAAAGAAAGAGATGGAAGATGTTGTTGCAAAGGCAAAGGATAATCTGGGCATGTATGGAAAGAAGACTATTCTTTTTGTTGATGAGATTCATCGCTTTAATAAAGGACAGCAGGATTATCTTCTTCCATATGTAGAGGATGGTACTATTATATTGATTGGAGCTACAACTGAGAATCCATATTTTGAAGTGAATAAGGCTTTAATATCAAGATCAATAATATTTGAACTCAGACCATTAGAGAAAGATGATATTAAGAAAATAATTAATAAAGCCGTATACGACGAGAAAAAGGGAATGGGAAGTTATAATGCGGCTATTGATGATGATGCGCTTGAGTTTCTTGCAGACATATCAAATGGAGATGCAAGAAGCGCACTTAATGCCATTGAACTTGGAATACTTACTACGGACAGATCAGAAGATGGAATAATCCATATAAATCTTGCAACGGCACAAGAGTGCATCCAGAAACGGACAGTAAGATATGACAAAAATGGTGATAACCATTATGATACGATATCCGCATTTATAAAAAGCATGCGTGGTTCCGATCCGGACGCCGTTAGTTATTATCTTGCCAAAATGCTGTATGCAGGGGAAGATATTAAGTTTATTGCAAGAAGAATTATGATATGTGCAAGTGAGGATGTGGGGAATGCAGATCCCAATGCATTACAGGTGGCAGTAGCAGCAGCACAGGCTGTTGAACGTATCGGAATGCCGGAGGCAAGGATAATACTTAGCCAGGCTGCGCTTTATGTTGCCACAGCACCTAAGAGTAATTCATGTTATATGGCAATAGATAAAGCACTTGATATTGTGCGAAATTCCAAAACAGCACCTGTGCCAGCACATCTTCAGGATGCTCATTATAAGGACAGTGCCAAGCTTGGACATGGTGTTGGATATAAGTATGCGCATGACTATCCTAATCATTTCGTTAAACAACAATATCTTCCAGATGAGTATATTGGAATGAAATTTTATGAACCTGGTGATATGGGGCATGAAAAGGATATTAAGAAACATTTAGCAAAAATTAATTCGGAGGCATAGTTTCCAATGAGGGATTATATTAATAGATTGTCCAGAGGAAAGTCAATAATTGACGTACCAAGAATAATATATGATGAAGACAAAGTTGCCATGAATGTCTATAGTGACAGGATAACTGAGGGCAGCTTTGATTTTGCTGCCACGGATGATATTAAAGGGATGATTTATTCAGATAATCCAAGAGTTTCAGTTATAACAAAAGCATTTAATGGAACTCAGGTTCATGCTAAATATATGGTAAATACTTCTGAACTGGAGGAAAATGATGAAATCGAAGGAAAGTTTACTATAGTAAGTAATGCCGGAGAGAAAGAGATTGTTTTTTCATTTCTGTGTGTTAAGGAGAATAATGATAATGGTATTGCTGTTATTAAGGAGAGCATTGTCATAAGCACAGATACGCAGAGCATAAATGCTGATATTGCTGACAGTAACCAGATGTATACATTTATGCTTGAAAAAACAGGTGATGGAAGTGTTGATGTTTTTATAAAATCAGATGCAGAGTTTATTCAGCCGGTAAAAAACCAGATATCAACGGATGATTTTACAGGAGACAGACTGGAACTGGAATTTCTTGCTGTTGCAGATAAACTGCATGCTGGAAAGAATTATGGATATATATATATTGATACATACAGACAGCATTTAAAGATTGCAGTAGAGGCATACGGAAGTAAAGAAGGACCTGATGAGGAGAATGGAGTAAGAAGAGAAGACAAGAATGCACTTATGTTACTTACGAAAGAATATCTTGACTTCAGAATGCATCGGATCAAGAAAGAAAAGTGGTTTTCAGAATGTACTAAGATAGTTGACAGAATCAGGGGCATAAAGGGGGCAGATGTATTTTATGATCTTGTATGGGTCCAGCTGTTGTGCATGTCTGGAAGAGATGAAGAGGCTGAGGATTTATATGAAAAGCTGAAAAAAGATATTCTTGGCAGAATAGATGATGATGTGGAGTTATATTGTTATTTTCTGTATGTATCAACTCTTGTTGTTAAGTCAGAGGAATATACTACAGAAGTAGAGAAACAGGTAAGAAAGTTCTTTGAAAATGGATACGATACATACAGAATTTTATGGGTACTCTTTTATCTTAATTCTGATACGGAGAGCAACAGAAGTATACGTCTGATCAGAATCAAGGATATTGTTAATGAGGGCTGTAATAGTCCGGTTATGTATCTGGAGGCTATGAATATCATTAATTCACAGCCATCATTACTCAGGGTGCTTAATAATTTTGAGATTAAGGTTATAGCTTTTGGATGCAGATATCAGATTATAAGTGAAAAGCTTGCCATGCAGATTGCGGATGTTGCAGCAAGAGAGAAGACACTTGATTTAAGAATGCTTGCTATTCTGGAAAGACTGTACGAACAGTATGACAAGGATGAGATTCTTACAGCACTTGTTACACATATGGTAAGACTTGGACTCACGGGAAAAGAGTGTTTTCCTGCATATGAGAAGGGTGTGCTTAGAGGATTAAGAATAACACGCCTGTATGAGTTTTATATATCAAGTATGGAAAAGAATCTGGACAGACAGCTTCCAAAGATTGTTTTATTGTATTTTGCATATGACAATACACTGGGAGATTATGATAAAGCATTTTTATATGCCAATATTGTTAATAATAAGCAGGCATATAAGGATGTGTATGAGAATTATAAGAAGAATATAGGAATATTTGTGTACGAGCAGTTAAAGCAGGGAAAGATTAATGATTATCTTATTGTTTTATATAAGGAGTTCCTTGGAGCAGAATACATAAGGGAAGATACAGGGCTTTTTGTTGGAAGATTAAAATATGTACACAGACTTGTTGTGTTTGATAATATTGTTACATCTGTAATTGTTGATAATGTTCAGATGAAAGAACCATGCAGGTATGAGCTTGTGGATAATAAGGCGTATATTTATACATATACAGGGGAATGTAATATAACATTTGAATGTATTGATGGTAATATACGGGATAATATTGACTATGAAATTGAAACAGTATTTGCACCCGGGGATTATGATGAAGTGTGGAATGAAGCTGGCAGATACTGCGCACAGGATGCAGGATACCTTGTTAATAACTCATATGTAATGCATAGAAAAGGAATTAACGATGACAATACACTTACAATGTATAAGTCCGTTAAAAGGTGTGACGCTGTCAACAGGGAATACAAGAAAAAAGTTAATTCATGGATGATAGAGTACTACAGTAAATATTACACTTATGATGATTTCTGGCATGAATATCCACATATAGATACAGATGAATTATCTGATACGGATGCAAGGATGCTGACGGAAGTGCTGATAGATGCCGGAATGTATTCTCAGGCATATGAGATAACACAGAAGTATGGCTGTAAGAATACTGCACCTGCAAAGCTTCTTAAAATGGTAGATTATATTCTGCAGAATGTAACGGATGCCCATAATGATATTATTGATGATATAACAACAGATATATTCAGGGAACATATATACAATGAGCATGTACTTTCATATATGGTCCAGTATTTTAATGGAACTAATGATGAAATGTATACTGTATGGAAAGCAGCTGTTAATTATGGAGTAAATGTAACAGCCATGTCAGAACGTATAATTGCGCAGATGATGTATACAGGCGTTCATACAGGACGTCTGACAGAAGTGTTCGCGGATTATTACAGCAAGATTCCTGATATGCTTATTGTTAAGGCTTATCTGTCATATAATTCTCAGCTGTATCTTATAAGGCAGAAGAAAGCTAATGATATTGTTTTCAGGGTTATTGAGGAATGTATGCAGGATGGTTATGGACTTCCAGAATGCTGTTATGTGGCATGGCTTAAGGATATATCCAGAAACCCTGCTGCACTTGCTGACAATGATAAGAAAAAAGAAATTGTCCAGAATGTATTTGATGAGTTATGCGCGGCAGACAAGATATATGGTTTCTATAAAAGATTCGAGGGAATTCTTAATATGCCATATAATGTCATAGGTGTTACTGTTATAGAGTATATAGCTGATCCAATGAGCAAAGTGGATATAACATACTCACTGAATGACAGCAGGGATAAAATAACCCAGACAATGAAATCTAATGAGTGGGGCATATATACATGCAGATTTACTCTTTTTTATGGGGATCATATTAATTATTGTATTTCTATTAATGGCATTAAAGAAAAATGTGTTACAGAAGATATGTATTATGAGTATAAGGATGTAAGTCCCGATATGGCAGATGGAAGATTTGCAGCAATTAATGACTGTCTTGACAGCCGCAGCCAGCATGATCTTGCAACACTTAAGAAGCTGATGCGCAGTTACAGCGTTGAAGAATATGTTACTAAGCAGATGTTTAGACCAATGAAATAAGGAGTTAAGGTATGGAACAGGGGAAAGGTCTTATTGTTGGAATTGACATGGAAAATACTATCACTCAGGCAGCAGTGTATGATGCAAAGAGTTCATCTGTGCAATCGGTTAATCTGGCGCAGGATTCGAGAGAATATGTGAACCAGGTACCACTTAAGGATATTATATCAGGTGATGATGGTACAGATGCAGACAGTCTTACAAGAATACTTAATAATGTAATAGCAGAGTGCATGAGAGTAACTAATACAACAGAAGTTCTTAGTGTATGTATTTCTTTCCCGTATTTTTACATGGATGCACTCAATGCTTTAAGGGAAGCTATCAGAAGAACAGGAATCAAAGATGGCAGATGGCAGATAATAAGCAAGACGGATAGCTTTGCATATTATTCTTACAGTCAGAAAAGAGAACTTTCTTCTTCAGGAGTTGCATTAATTGAGTATGATGAAGATGGTATCCATTGTGTAAGACTTGGAGTAAGAAAGATAGATAATGTAAGTTATCTTTTGCAGGAAAATGTGGAATATACATCAGAAAATATAAAAAATGTTGTTTTACAAAGAACCGGATTAGAGAGTGTCGAAGAAGAATTGTGCAGGTTTGTTGAGGAATACTTTTTAAAGCGTCCTGTTTCAGCAGCTTATCTTACAGGAACCGGATTTGATGCGGCTGAACTTCCACCTAAGTTTGCCAAGCTGATGGTTACAAGAAGAAAAGCATTTGTAGGACAGAATCTTTTCTCCAAAGGAGCGTGCTATGCAGCAATGGAACTACTTAAACCGGAATTGTTCAGGAATGTGGAACTGCTGCTGGATAACAGAGTAAAATATGGAATTGAAATGGATATTTCACAATATGGACAGGCAAAGAGATTCAGGATTGTCAGAGAAGGAACTAACTGGTATATGATTGACAGAACAATGGAATTCGTGCTTGATGATATCAGGACAATAACTTTAAGAATAACAACTCCTGATAAAAGGTATTATGATGAAGACATTGATATAAGTGAAATACCTTTCAGAGAAGGGAAGACAACAAGGATATCAATGAATATAAGATTTGCCGGAGTTGACAGATGTCTTATATGCATTAAGGATAAAGGATTCGGGGATTTCTTTAAAAGTTCTGGAAAAGTTATATATAAAGAATTAGAGTTTAAGAATGAAGATTAAATCTGTTATTTGTATACAGAAGGAGATTACAAGTGGGAAGAATTATATTGTGCAGGGGAAAAGAGACGGACAGACCACTCATTGTAGAGGGAACAGGTATCCGGCTATATACTGCTGAAGAGCTCTGTTATTACATATATAATAATATATATCTCATAGGACATGAATTTATTAATGGACGGCTTGTTGAATTCTTAAGGCAGACAGGAGAAGAAGAACTGGCTGACAGAGTACGGAATCTGATGGAAAAAAAGGCGGGACTTGCCCAGATAATTGTCACAATACTTAAAACAGTAGATTATTACTCTGTGGAAGAGATTGAACAGATAAGAGAGATCCTTGGAACACTTGGCAAGCAGAATATATGTGAAAGACTAAAGTCAAGGGGTGACAGCTTCCTTAATAATGAATGTTATTTCAGTGCAGTTAAATGTTATGAATCAGTTATAAAAGAGTATCAGTGTAAAGGACTGCTGGCAGTTGATGTTACAAGGTTATATCATAATCTTGGAACTGCATATGCAAGGATGTTCATGTACAGTCAGGCAGCTGATTATTATGATGAAGCGTATAAATATGGCCAGCATGAAGAATCTAAGAAATGTGCTATTGCTGCAAGAATTCTGGCTAAAAGAGATAAGGCACCGGTAAATGTTGATGTTACAGAGGATGAGTATGTGGCAGGATGTGAACTGGAAACACTCATGGACAATGCAAGATATAGTGATGAATACAGAGAACTTGAAAGGCTTGAAGCATTGAAAGAAAATGACAATCTTGGAAATTATAACAGGGCAGTTAATGCTAAACTGTATGAATGGAAGAATAATTACATTAAATACAGCAAGATATTTTAGAAGGCAGATGGTGAATGTATGGGATTGCTTAAATTTTTAAAAAAGACATATGTACAGGATTATGACCTCGAGAATCTGGAAGATCTTGTTTATGATGATGAACATATAAGTGAAGATGATGATTTACAGGATATAACAACTGATAAAGACAGCAGAATGGATATATCTGAGCTGTTTGAAGGGTTTGATATTGATGGCAAAGATAATAAAAAGCCAGAGAAAGAAAAGGCTTATGTGCCAGATAAAAAGACACAGGGAAGACAGAAACAGTCCATGCTTGATGAAGAAAAGTATGATCATCTTCTTAAAAGTGTCCAGGCACAGAATCTTATAAAGACAGTTGAGAATCTTGGAGGAGACAGTAAGGATAAACAGGAGAAGGAAGAAAAAGAGAAAGAACCGGTTATTCTTCCGGATGTAACGAGAAAACCCAAAAAACTGGAAAAGGTTGATACTGAGAAATTCAAGACAAGTGATATAGAATTATATGTAAAAAGCCAGTGTGATATCATGGAAGAGGCTGCGGCTCATGCAGAAGCTGCAAAAGATGAATATGAATCTGTGACTGAGGAATTTAATGATATAACACTTATAGAGGAAGCTCCTGATGATATAAGAAAAAATATAGAGGAAATGGCTTCCAGAATTGATTCAATGTCTGTAGACAGAAGAATAATTAAGGTATCAGAACAAAAGTTGTCAAATGCTTCTTATAGAAGAATGGAAGCTGTAGAGGATGAGATGCCAGGAGGTTTAAAGCTTTTAAGAGCCCAGGAAGAATATTATGATTCTGTAAAACGTGACATGAGAATGGTGGAAGGCGAGAGACTGGGATTAAGGCTTGAAGCTAAAGACCTTGTAAAAAAACAGATAAGGATAAGAAGCCTGGCCAAGCTGGCGCTGTTTGCATTTGCATTGGTATTTGTTGTTTTTCTTATATCAATAGGTGTATCAGAAGATGATTCTGATATAGGATTTTTTATTATGGTTTCTTTACTTGCTGCAATTCTGGTTGTTGGTATGGTTGCAGTATTAAAGATAACTGAAAGAAAAGTGCTTATAACAGAGATAAAGCTTAATAAAGCAACAGCTTTGCTCAATAAGGTAAAGATTAAATATATCAATGCTGCTAATACGCTTGACTATGAATATACCAAATTCGGAGTAAAGAGTGCATATGAACTTAGCAATAAGTATCAGGTGTATCTTGATATGAAGGACGAACAAAAAAGGATGCTTGATATGACTTCAGCACTTAATCAGGCAGAATTAAACCTTGAACAGAATCTTAAAAAGCTAGGATTGTATAATGTCCATGTGTGGCTTGGAAGAGTCAGGGCTTTGTACAACCCGAAAGAAATGGTCGAGATAAGACATGAACTGGTTGTAAGAAGGCAAAAGCTCAGAAATCAGATTGAATATAATGAGAATCAGATTAATGAAGCAAAACAGAACATTAAGAATGTTACTTTATCTAATCCGGAATACAGTCAGGATGCAATCAGGGTAATTGAAATGTATGAGAGAAGACACAGGGTTGCAAAATAAAATCGATATGTTACAATAAACAGTGGCTTTTTACGCAAATGATTGATAAAAAGCGAAAGAAGTATGGAGGCTATAAGGATGAAAGAAAGACTTGAAGCAATTAGAGAGAGAGCTTTAGCACAGATTAATGAAACTGATTCGCTTGATAAGCTGAATGATATCAGAGTTGCTTTTCTTGGAAAGAAGGGTGAACTTACTGAAGTACTTAAAGGTATGAAGGATGTTGCACCAGAAGACAGACCTAAGGTTGGTCAGATTGTTAATGAGACAAGACAGGCAATTGAAGAAGTATTAGATAAGGCTAAGACAGAATTAGCTGCCAAGAAGAGAGAACTTCAGTTAAAGAGTGAAGTAATAGATGTTACTCTTCCATCTAAGAGAGATGAGTTAGGACATAAGCATCCTAATACACTTGCTTTAGAAGAAATCCAGAAGATATTCATTGGAATGGGTTATGAAGTAGTTGACGGACCAGAAGTTGAGTATGATTACTATAACTTTGAGGCACTTAATATACCAGCTAACCACCCGGCTAAGGATGAACAGGATACATTTTACATCAATGATAAGATAGTACTCCGTACACAGACTTCCCCTGTTCAGGCAAGAGTTATGGAGAAGGGAAAGCTTCCTATCAGAATGATTTCTCCTGGACGTGTATACAGAGCAGATGAAGTTGATGCTACACATTCACCTTGCTTCCATCAGGTAGAGGGTCTTGTAATTGACAAAGGAATTACATTTGCAGATCTTAAGGGAACTTTGGCAGAATTCGCCAAGGAGCTTTTCGGACCTGATACTAAAGTTAAATTCAGACCACATCATTTTCCATTCACTGAGCCTAGTGCTGAGATGGATGTAAGCTGTTTCAAATGTGGTGGTAAAGGATGCCGTTTCTGTAAGGGCGAGGGCTGGATTGAAATTCTCGGCTGTGGAATGGTTCACCCACATGTATTTGAGCTTTGCGGAATTGATAAGGAAGAATATACAGGATTTGCCTTTGGTGTAGGACTTGAGAGAGTTGCTCTTCTTAAGTACGAAATCGATGACATGAGACTCCTTTATGAGAATGATATCAGATTCATAAAGCAGTTCTAATGACTGATTAGCAATTGATTATAGTATATTTAAGGAGAATGACGATATGAATACATCATTAAATTGGATAAAAGCAATGGTTCCAGGTCTTGAGTGTACAGATCAGGAATTCAGAGATGCAATGACACTTTCAGGAACTAAGGTAGAGTGTTTCAACGCATTTGACAAGAACCTTGATAAAATCGTAGTTGGACAGATTCTTTCAGTTGAGAAGCACCCTGATGCAGACAAGCTTGTTGTATGCCAGGTTAATGTAGGAAGCGAGAATGTACAGATTGTAACTGGAGCACCTAACATTGAAGTTGGTTCAAGCGGACAGAAGGTTCCTGTAGTATTAGATGGAGGAAGAGTTGCCGGAGGACATGACGGCGGAGCGCTTCCAGAAGACGGAATTAAGATTAAGAAGGGCAAGTTAAGAGGAGTAGAGTCATGTGGCATGATGTGCTCTATCGAGGAACTTGGTTCTTCAAGAGAGTTCTTCCCAGATGCACCAGAGGGCGGAATCTATATATTAGGTGATGATGCAGTTGTTGGTTCAAGTGCAGTTGAGTACTTAGGACTTAACGATACAGTATTTGAATATGAAATTACTAATAATCGTGTAGACTGCTACAGCGTTATCGGTATTGCAAGAGAGGCAGCTGCTACATTCAGAAAGCCTTTCAATCCACCAGTTGTTACTAAGACAGGTAATGACGAGGACGTTAATACAATGGTTTCAGTTGATATTGAGGCTAAAGAGCTTTGTTCAAGATATGTTGCAAGAGTTGTTAAGAATATAAGACTCGCTCCATCTCCAAAGTGGATGCAGCAGCGTCTTATGACAGCAGGTATCAGACCAATTAATAATATTGTTGATATCACTAATTATGTTATGGAAGAATATGGCCAGCCAATGCATGCATATGACTATGATACTCTTGCAGGTCATAAGATTGTTGTAAGAACAGCTTCTGAAGGAGAAAAGTTCGTAACACTTGACGGACAGGAAAGAACCCTTGATGCACAGACACTTCTTATATGTGATGGTGAGAAGCCAGTTGGTATTGCAGGTATCATGGGCGGAGAGAACTCAATGATTACTGACGATGTCAAGACAATGCTTTTTGAAGCAGCTACATTTGACGGAACTAACATCAGAAAGTCAACTAAGAAGATTGGTTTAAGAACAGACGCTTCTGGTAAGTTTGAGAAGGGACTTGATCCGGAGAATGCTATGGAAGCTATCAACAGAGCATGCCAGCTTATAGAAGAACTTGATGCAGGTGATGTTGTAGGTGGTGCAGTTGATGTATATCCTAATCCTGTAACTAAGAAGAGACTTCCATTTGAACCAGCTAAGTACAATGCTTTACTTGGTACAAATGTATCAGATGAAGATATGCTTTCTTACTTTGAAAGACTTGAGGTTGAGTATGATAAAGATGCTAATGAACTTATTATCCCAACATTCAGACAGGATCTTAACAGAGATGCTGATATAGCAGAGGAAGTTGCAAGATTCTTCGGATATGACAACATTCCTACAACTCTTCCTAAGGGAGAGACAACAATGGGTAAGATTTCATTTGAGCAGAGCATTGAAGATGCAGCTTCAGAGGTTGCCCAGTTTACAGGATTCTCACAGGCTATGACATACTCATTCGAGAGCCCTAAGGTATTTGATAAGTTAAAGCTTCCTGCAGATTCTGTATACAGAAAGACAGTTGTAATCTCTAATCCATTAGGAGAGGATTTCTCAGTTATGAGAACACTTCCAATCCATGGAATGCTTACATCTTTATCAACTAACTATAACAGAAGAAACAAGAATGTTAGGTTATATGAATTAGCTAAGGTTTACCTTGCAGCAGATGATGTTAACGAACTTCCAGATGAGAGAGTTGAATTCACACTCGGAGCATTTGGCAATGTTGATTTCTACTCAATGAAGGGTGTTATTGAAGAATTCCTTGAGAAGATTGGAATGAAGAAGAAGCCAACATATGATGCTAAGGCTGGTATTCCATTCTTACATCCAGGTCGTCAGGCTGACGTATATTACGATGATAAGAAGATTGGTTATATCGGAGAACTTCACCCAGATGTAGCTGATACTTATTCAATCGGTGAGAGAACATATATTGTTGTTATTGATATTCCAACTGTTACAGAAATGGCAAGCTTCGATAAGAAGTTCACAGGAATTGCAAAGTTCCCAGCGGTAACAAGAGATATCAGTATGGTAATGCCTAAGGAACTTCCAGTTGGTGAAGTTGAGAAGATTATTGAGAAGCGCGGTGGCAAGATATTAGAGAGCTACAGCCTCTTCGATATTTACGAAGGTAGCCAGATTAAAGAAGGCTTCAAGTCAGTTGCTTATTCAATTGCATTCAGAGCTAAGGACAGAACACTTGAGGATAAGGATATAACACCAGTAATGGAGAAGATATTCAAAGATCTTGAGGCTGACGGAATTGAACTTAGAAAGTAAATAGGAGCAGTACATGGATTTACATGATTTTTATTATGATCTGCCAGAGGAACTTATTGCACAGGATCCGTTGTCAGACAGATCAAGTTCAAGACTTATGGTGCTTGATAAGGAAACAGGTGCAATTGAACATAAGATATTCAGGGATATTGTAGATTATCTTAAACCGGGTGACTGCCTTGTTGTTAATGATACTAAGGTAATACCAGCAAGACTTATAGGAACTAAGGTTGATACAGGAGCTGCTATTGAAGTGCTTCTTCTTAAGAGACTTGAGGACAGACAGGATACATGGGAAGTTCTTGTTAAGCCAGGAAAGAAGGCTAAGGTTGGTGCGAAGATAAGCTTTGGCGAAGGCAGACTGACAGGCGAGGTTATTGATATAGTTGAGGAAGGAAACAGACTTATCCGGTTCACATATGATGGAATATTTGAAGAGATTCTTGATGAACTCGGACAGATGCCGCTTCCTCCATATATAACACATAAGCTTGAGGATAAGAACAGATATCAGACTGTATATGCAAAACATGAAGGTTCTGCAGCAGCACCTACAGCCGGATTGCATTTTACAACAGAGCTTCTTGAAAAAATCAAGGCTATGGGAGTTAATATTGCAAGAGTAACACTTCATGTAGGACTTGGAACATTCAGACCTGTTAAGGTAGAGAATATTCTTGATCATCACATGCATTCAGAATTCTATGTTGTTACACAGGAAGCTGCTGACATGATTAACAATACAAGAAAGAATGGCGGCAGGGTAATAGCTGTTGGAACAACAAGTACAAGAACACTTGAATCAGTTGCACTTGAGGATGGAACGATTCCTGCAAAGAGCGGATGGACAGAGATATTCATATATCCTGGATACAAGTTCAAGGCAATTGACTGCCTTATAACTAACTTCCATCTTCCAGAGTCAACTCTTGTTATGCTTGTATCAGCACTTGCCGGAAGAGAGCATGTACTTCATGCATATGAAGTTGCAGTGCAGGAAAAATATAGATTCTTCAGCTTTGGAGATGCTATGTTTATTAAATAATATTTAAATTATAGAAGGTAATAATGGGGATTGAAAAAAGAAAGTCAAAAAGAACGGATGTTGATGTTACAATATCATTAAGAAAGCTTGATGATAAGTATGTTTCCGGATATTCAGGAGACACAATTGATGTTAATGTAATCAATATCTCAAAAGATGGTATAGCTTTTAAATCAGAATATGAATTTAAGCTCAACACTTATCATGATACAGTCATTACTCTTGATAATAAAGAATCGTTTGAAACAGTAATTGAGATTATCAGAATGGAGAACATGGGGGAACTTGAGACAACTTATGGATGCAGATTTGTTGGCATCAATTCAGAAGACAGATTTAAGATAGAGGTATACCAGATTCTTTATGAAAGCAATCAGAATAAAACAGAATAATTAATGGCTGATTGTTGTACAATTGAATAATATCAGAATATATATGAGTAGCACAGATGATCGCGGCTGCATATGTGCAGGTGAGGAAAGTCCGGGCTTCATAGGGCAGGATGCCGGATAACATCCGGTGGAGGCGACTCCAAGGACAGTGCAACAGAAATAAACCGCCAGCAGATTTTGCTGGTAAGGGTGGAAAGGCAGTGTAAGAGACTACCGCATTACTGGTAACAGTATTGGCACATGTAAACCCCATCCGAAGCAAGACCAAACAAAAGCGTTATTAAGGCTGCCCGTCAAGCTTTAGGTAGGTTGCTTGAGCCTGCTGGCAACAGCAGGACTAGATAGATGATCATCACAGCGTCAGCTGACATAACCCGGCTTATAGTGCTGCTCATATAAAAAACACACAGTAAGCAGATAAAGGATCCCCTTCCGGTTTGCTTACTGTCTGTTTTTAATAGGGTCAGAGAGTTACATTGTGGAAGAACAGATGAGGAATTGGTAATTGATATTGAGATGGCTATAGACTACTGTATTGAACACAATATATTAAGGGAATTTCTGATATCTCGAAGGAATGAGGTGACAAAGAATATGAAACTTGATTATACGTTTGACAGGCAGTTAGAACTGAAGAGAGAAGATGCTCGTGAAGAAGGACGAAATTAATGATGGTTTTTAAAAATCCACGACAAGTAATATTTGCAATACTCACAATTCTATGGATGATTGTTATATTTTCTTTTTCGGCAAAACCTGGGAATGAATCGGAAGAACAGAGTATTAAAGCAGGAATGATAGTCTGCCATATGTTTGTTCCTGGCTTTGGAGATTTAAGTGAACAGCAGCAGATTGATATGGCACAGGCTATTGATCATCCGGTGAGAAAGACAGCACATGCAGCAGAATATGCCATGCTTGCAGGACTGGTGCTTGGGGCGGTTACAGTAAGCATAATCAGGTGGAAGAATGTTCTGATTGCCATATCTGTATCTGTACTATATGCAGCAACTGATGAATTTCATCAGCTTTTTGTGCCAGCCAGAAGCGGGCAGGTAAAGGATGTTTTAATTGATGGATGCGGAGCTGTTATTGGAACGTTAATTATATGGGGAATATATTATCTGGTTCATAAAAAGAAAAGCTGATTATCAGTTGCAAATCTAATCATAAGGACTATAATGGTTAAGAATTAGTAGTTTTTACGATGGGAGAGCAATGATGAGTAAAGCAGATACACTGGATAATACAAATATGACATCAGGACCTATAACAAAGATTTTATTATCTTTTGCAGGTCCTGTTTTTTTAGGACAATTATTACAGCAATTATATAATATTGCTGATGCTGCAATTGTAGGTCAGTTCTTAAGTTCTAAAGCGCTGGCAGCAGTTGGTGCAACGTCATCGCTTACATATATTGTGTGTTATTTCTGTATAGGCTCATGTATAGGAATAAGTGTTCCGGTGTCACAGGCATTTGGCGCGGGAAAGAATGATGATCTGAGAAAATATTTTGTTAACGGGGTATACTTTGCAATTGCAATTGCGGTTATTATGACGGCAGTTACAGCGTCTATGAGTGGACTTTTTCTAACATGGTTAAAGACACCTCAGAGTATATTCAGGGATGCACATGTGTATCTTGTAATTATATTTCTTGGACTTCCGCTGACGGTGTTATATAATTTTTGTTTTGGGCTTCTTATGGCCTTTGGTGACAGCAAGAAATCAACAATGTTTATGGCAGTATCAACTGTTATGAATATATTTCTAGATCTGTTTTTAGTGGTTGTTGTGAAATGGGGAGTAGCCGGAGCGGCAGTTGCAACTATTTTTTCACAGGGTGTCGCAGGGGTTTTAAGTGCTGTATATATATTTAAAAAGTATAAACTTCTGTTTCCTGTTAATGAAGATGAGAGGAAGTTTCATCCGTATTATATGAAGAATATTATCAGAATGTGTATGCCTATGGGATTACAATATTCAATAACTGCAATAGGAGCCATAATTCTGCAGTATTATGTTAATGCGTTAGGAGAGAATGCTATTGCCGGATTCACATCTGGATATAAGATTAAGAATCTTATCCTTTGTCCGTTAAATGCACTTGGAACAGCTCTTTCTTCTTTTGTAGGACAGAATTTTGGCGCTAAGAGATTTGACAGGATAAGCGAGGGATTTAGAAAAACGCTGATAATCGGACTGATATATTCTGCTATTACTATGGTTGTATGTTTTATTACAGGAAAGTATATGGCACTTATATTTGTTGATGCATCAGATACTGTTGTGGTTGATTATACAGTGAAGTTTATAAGATATATCAGCATATTTAACGCTGAACTCGCACTTCTTTTTACAGCGAGATATTCGGTACAGGGTATGGGATATGGCAAATATTCAATTTTGTCAGGTATTGCAGAAATGGCTGGAAGAGCAGCTGTTGCAGTGCTTCTTATACCACATTTTGGGTTTGATGCAGTATGCTGGAATGAGGGACTTACATTCCTTGCGGGAATTGCTGTGATTCTGCCAATTTATATCAAACTTTTTTGCCATTTACGCAAAAGTATGGTATAATTCTTACAATTTTGGGATGAAGGAAGGATAGGCTATGTCTAAGATTATTTTAACAGGTGACAGACCAACAGGAAGACTTCATTTAGGTCATTATGTTGGATCTTTAAAGCGCAGGGTTGAATTACAGAATTCAGGCGAATATGAAAAGATTTTTATTATGATTGCGGATGCACAGGCATTAACAGATAACGCTGATAATCCAGAGAAAGTAAGACAGAATATTATAGAGGTTGCACTCGATTATCTTTCAGTTGGACTTGATCCGGCTAAGTCTAATATATTTATCCAGTCACAGATTCCACAGCTTACAGAGCTTACATTTTATTATATGAACCTGGTTACAGTTTCAAGACTTCAGAGAAATCCTACAGTGAAGTCAGAGATACAGATGCGTAATTTTGAGGCAAGTATTCCGGTAGGATTCTTCTGTTATCCTATAAGTCAGGCAGCAGATATTACAGCATTTAAGGCAACTACTGTACCAGTAGGAGAAGATCAGGAACCTATGCTTGAGCAGTGTCGTGAAATCGTAAGAAAGTTTAATTCTGTATATGGGGATGCATTAGTTGAACCAGAGATTCTTCTTCCAGATAATAAGGCTTGTTTAAGACTTCCGGGAACTGATGGTAAGGCTAAGATGAGTAAGTCATTAGGAAACTGCATTTATTTATCTGATACACCTGAAGAGGTTAAGAAGAAGGTTATGAGTATGTATACAGATCCTAACCATATTCAGGTATCTGATCCAGGACAGGTTGAAGGTAATACAGTATTTACTTATCTTGATGCTTTCAGTTGTGATGAAGATTTTGCGGAATTCCTTCCTGATTATAAGAATCTTGATGAATTAAAGGATCATTACAGAAGAGGTGGTCTTGGAGATGTTAAGGTTAAGAAGTTCCTTCTTAATGTAATTAATAAGGAGCTTGAGCCAATCAGAGCCAGAAGACATGAGTATGAGAAAGATATTCCTGCCGTATATGATATTTTAAGGAAGGGAACTGAAGCTGCATATGAAGTGGCACAGGAAACTCTTAATGATGTCAAGGCTGCTATGAAGATTGATTATTTTAATGATGCAGAGCTTATAAAGGTTCAGTCAGAGAAATACAGCAGAACAGAGTAATAATTTTAATTAAATATACACACGGAGGCTTTTCTATTATGAGACATTTATTAAGTCCGCTTGATTTAAGCGTTGATGAACTGGCAAGACTATTAGATCTTGCAAGAGACATTTCAAAGGATCCATCAAAGTATGGTCATGTATGTGATGGAAAGAAGATAGCCACATTGTTCTATGAGCCAAGTACAAGAACAAGATTAAGCTTTGAGGCAGCCATGATTAACCTTGGTGGTCAGGTATTAGGCTTTTCTGAGGCTTCTTCAAGCTCAGCATCAAAGGGGGAAAGTGTTGCAGATACTATAAGGGTTATCTCTTGTTATGCAGATATCTGTGCTATGAGACATCCTAAGGAAGGCGCTCCTATGGTAGCTTCTGAGTATTCACGCATTCCTATTATTAATGCAGGCGATGGTGGACATCAGCATCCTACACAGACGCTTACAGATCTTATGACAATAAGAGAACTCCGTGGTTCATTGGATAACTTTACTATTGGATTATGTGGAGATCTTAAGTTCGGAAGAACAGTTCATTCACTTATAAGTTCTTTAGTAAGATATAAGAATGTAAAGTTTGTGCTTATATCTCCTAAGGAATTAAGAATTCCTGATTATATCAGGGACGATGTGCTAAGGGCAAATAACTGTGATTTTGTTGAGGTTGAGAACCTTGAGGAGGCTATGCCAGAACTTGATATTCTCTATATGACAAGGGTACAGAGAGAAAGATTCTTCAGTGAGGATGAGTATTTAAGAATGAAGGATTTCTACATACTTGATGAAGATAAGATGGCGCTTGGAAAGCCTGATATGTATGTACTTCATCCACTTCCAAGAGTCAATGAGATATCAGTTGATGTTGATAATGATGAGAGAGCTGCTTATTTCAAGCAGGTTCAGTTCGGAGTATATGTCAGAATGGCACTTATACTTACATTACTGGGATTTGACACCGCAGTTAATCCATCATTAGCACACGTACTTGATTCATTGGATGCATAAGGAGGATATGAATATGTTAAATGTAGGCGAACTTAATGAGGGCTTTGTACTTGATCATATTGAAGCCGGAAAAGCAATGATGATATATAATTACTTAGGGCTTGATAAGCTTGACTGTCAGGTTGCTATTATCAAGAATGCAAGAAGCAATAAGATGGGAAAGAAGGATATCATTAAGATTGAAGGAGGACTTGATCTTGTTGATCTTGATGCTATTGGATTCATTGACCATAATATAACTGTTAATATTATTAAGAATGGTGAGATAGTAGATAAGAAGAGACTTTCGCTTCCTAAGCAGGTAGTTAATATTATTAAATGCAAGAATCCAAGATGTATCACATCTATTGAACAAGGATTGAAGCAGATATTTGTGCTTGCCGACGAAGAAAAGCAGGTATACAGATGCAAGTATTGCGAAGAGAAATATTCTTAGTATAAAAAGGGATGCCGTCGGGCATCCCTTTAGTTATATATTAAAGTTCTTTTATTATCATATTATTAGGTCTTGATATTTTTAATTCAGGTCCATTCATAATTAAAAGTCCCCTGTCATACTTAATAGTAAAGATTGTTATAGAATTACCTTCGTTATTCATTGACATGATATGTTTATCATCAGGGAATAACTGTATGTATTTAGGGTATTCACCGCTGATTGGAAGAGAATTAAGGCTGGAAAGCTTTCCTGTCTTAGTATCAACCTTGTATATAGTAACTGTGTTGTCTCCTGCATTAGAACAAAGAAGATGATTTCCTTTACTGTCAAATGTTATATTAGCGGCAGCACTGTTAGTCTTGTGGTTTCTTCTCACGGTAAATATATTCTGTATTAAATCAAAACGATTCTTATCAGAATTCTTATCATATGAATAAACATTGATATAATTCTTCATTTCACATACAACATATGCATATTTACCATCCGGGCTGAACTCAATCTGCCTTGGAGCAGATTCCTGTTGTGAACGGATGATATCATAAAGCTTTAACTTTCCTGTTACATGGTTGAATTCATAAAGCTTAATCTGATCTATACCAGGGTCACATACGCATAAGAGCTCTTCATCGGGGGTGAAAGCACTCCAGCTGATATGCGGTCTGAAATTACGTTCAGCTACACTTCCGATTCCCTTGTGGAAGACTTCATCAGCTATTACACCAACTGAACCATCGGCATTGATGTGCATAACTGTTATCTTGCCATCATGGTAACCAGATACAACAAGAAATCTGTTGTCACTGCTTACATTGATGTGACATCCACGCATACCATTAATAGATACTACGTTCATAAGTTCAAGATCGCCATCCTCTAATATGGCATAAGCTGAGACACCCTGATCACATATTGAATATAAGAAATTCTTGTTTTTTGATAATGCGATGAAAGAAGGATTGTCGATGGCTACTTCTTTTCTTTCAGTTATACGACCCTTTGCGGTATCACAGTCATATATATGAATTCCCTTGCTGCTTTCATGGGTATAACTGCCCACATAAGCTACATATTTCTTATCCATAAAGCCTCCTCATCATTGTGCGTACTTTGTTTATTAATTATCATTGTATAGCATAAGGTGCTTTTTTTCAATACTGCTCATATACATTTTTGCCTTACTTTATCTGGACATACGCTTACCAGAATTATGTCCGGTCCTATTGAGCGGATGCATTTAAAAGGAATTACATACTCGTAATCTCTTCCTAAAAGACCGCATAATCTTGCAGGACCAGGGACAATTAAAGCAATAATACAGCCGGATGAAGGTTCAAAATCGATGTCGACTACAAATCCGAGAATACAACAGTCAGTATCATTTATCACAGTTTTACCTTTAAGTTCGCATAGACGCATGAACTATATCCTCTGGTGGGCTTACTGGTTATATTATAATATTCAGCCAATCAGCTTAAGTGCTTTTTCATATTTTTTAAAGCACATTTTTCAAGACGGCTTACCTGTGCCTGGGAGATATTTAGCTTTTTAGCAACCTCTGTCTGTGTCAGACAGTCAAAAAATCTCATGGTAATTATCTGGCGTTCTCTGGCTGACAGACGGGAGATGGCTTCTTTTAGTGCCAGATTGCGCACCCAGTGTTCTTCAGTATTCTTCTTGTCGCGAACCTGATCTATAACATACAGCGTATCACCTCCGTCATTAAATACGGGTTCATACAGCGAGATAGAGGGGGTTACAGCTTCAAGGGCAATAACAATATCAGCTTTTGAAACACCTATTTCTTCTGCGATTTCAGTAATAGTCGGTTCTTTAAGATTCTTTTTCATAAGTGACTCTCTTGTTGTTATGGCTTTATATGCCGTATCTTTTAATGAACGGCTTACTCTTATTGTACTGTTGTCACGCAGAAAACGTTTTATTTCTCCTATAATCATTGGAACAGCATATGTGGAAAACTGTACATTTAAAGACATATCAAAGTTGTCAATGGCTTTAATCATACCTATGCATCCAATCTGGAAAAGGTCGTCGAGATTCTCACCGCTTTGGTTAAAACGCTGCACAATACTAAGCACTAGTCTTAAGTTTCCTTTAATAAATGTTTCACGGGCGCCAGATTCTCCCGCTTTTATCTGATATAGAAGTTCTTTGGATTCTTTTGGCTTAATAAGAGGTAAATCCTGTGTATTAACTCCGCATATTTCAACTTTGTAACCAGCCATTTATCTGTACTCCTTAAATTCTATTTTACTGATATTAAAAGGATTGACATTTTGGCTGGGCTTATTCATAATTAATTTATATATTTGATTGGAGGTATTCAGCGTGAAGTGTCCATTTTGTGGTAAAGATAATACAAAAGTAATAGATTCAAGACCAACTGACGACAGCTCTATAAGAAGAAGAAGACAGTGTGATGAGTGTGGCAAACGTTTCACTACATATGAGAAGGTTGAGTCTATGCCACTTATTGTTATTAAGAAGGATAATAACAGAGAGCCATATGACAGAGAGAAGATTACAGCTGGAATAGTAAGATCTTGTCATAAAAGACCAGTATCAATTTCTCAGATTAATAATATGGTTGATGAGATCGAGACACAGATTTTTAATATAGGCGAGAAAGAGATTCCTACTAATACAATTGGTGAGATCGTTATGAGCAAGTTAAAGGCTGTAGATGAGGTTGCTTATGTAAGATTTGCTTCGGTGTATAGGGAATTTAAGGATGTTGATTCATTTATGGATGAAATTAAGAAGATTCTCAAGTAATTATTAAGAAAAGGCAGCTTTAGGTTATGTTTAAGAGATTTTATCCTGATATATATATTGATTCAGCGTATGATATTGATTTTAAGGGCATGTATAATGCTGGATACAGAGGGATTATATTTGATATTGACAATACACTGGTTGAACATGGAGCACCAGTAACAGACAGATGCAGACAGCTTTTTGCACAGTTAAGGGATATGGGTTATAGAACCTGTATTATATCTAATAATAAAGAACCACGTGTAAAGCCTCTGGCTTTAGCGGTTGATTCTGATTATGTAAGCAAGGCAGGTAAGCCATCTCCTGATAATTATGTAAGGGCAATGGAAATCATGGGGACAGACAGGAGTAATACTTTTTTTGTCGGAGACCAGATATTTACTGATGTATGGGGAGCTAACAGGGCAGGAATCAAGTCCATTCTTGTGAAGCCAATAGATAAACATGAAGAGATTCAGATTATCTTGAAGAGAAGACTGGAATGGATTGTTCTGCATTTTTATAATAGGTATAATAAGAAGAAACATAATGATTAAGGAGAGGCATAATGACAGATATAAAAGGAACAACAAGGGTATGCGGTCTTATAGGTAATCCGGTAGGACATTCTATTTCTCCAGCAATACATAATAATCTTGCAGCACTTACAGATAATGATATGGTGTATACAACATTTAAGGTTGAGCAGGGAGACGTTGCAACTGCAGTAAAAGGAGCTTACAGTCTTAATATATTAGGACTTAATGTTACTGTTCCACATAAGTCGGAAGTAATAGGAGCACTTGTTGATATTGATCCTCTTGCAAAGGCTATTGGTGCGGTTAATACGCTTGTAAGGACAGATGGCGGATATAAGGGATATAATACAGATATCCTTGGACTTGCGAGGGAACTTGAGGAAGAGAATATTGAACTTGAGGGAGCTGATGTTATTATTCTTGGTGCCGGTGGAGCGGCAAGAGCTATTACATTTTTATGTGCAAGCCGGAAGGCAGCAAGAGTTTATCTGCTTAACAGAAGCGTTGATAAGGCAGAAAGTATAGCAGAGGCTGTCAATAATCATTTCCATAATGAATGTGTTGTGCCAATGAATATTAAGGATTATGCCAGCATACCTGGAAATGGATATGTTGTCATACAGACAACAAGTGTAGGGTTATATCCTGATGTTAATTCAGCTGTTATCGAGGATGAAGAGTTTTACAAGAAGGCAGCAGTTGGTGTCGATATTATATATAATCCTGCTGTAACGAAGTTTATGAAGCTTATTAATGCACAGGGAAAGAAATCTTTTAATGGTTTGAAAATGCTTCTTTATCAGGGAATCAGTGCATATGAACTATGGAATGACTGCAGGATATCTAAAGAAAATGCTGATAAAGTATATAAGATTTTATTAAAAGATCTTGGAATAGAGGAAGCTTGAGATGAATAAAGAAAATGGCAATATTATTCTTATAGGATTCATGGGAAGTGGAAAAACAACATTTGGCAAATGGATATCAGAAAAGCATGGAATGAAGTTCATAGATACTGATGAATATATTGAGAATAAGCAGGGAAGGCTCATTAAAGATATATTCCGCGAGTCTGGAGAAGAAGTGTTTCGTGACATGGAGACAGCTGCAGTAAGGGAGCTTATTGATAACACCACGAATACAGTTATATCTGTGGGAGGAGGACTTCCATTAAGAGAAGTTAACAGAAAGCTGCTAAGACAGTTGGGATGTGTTGTTTTTCTTGATACATCTGTTGATGAGCTTGTGAGAAGACTTGACAAGGATACATCAAGACCATTGCTTGCAGGAGGTGATGTGAGACAGAAAATAGAATCACTCATGCAGGCAAGAATGGAGTATTATAAGGAAGCAGCGGATTTAATAGTTACAACAACTAATAATAATTTTACAGATATATACAATACAATTGTGTCAGCAATTAATATGAATCTGACAGGGGAGGACTAAGATGAAGTTACTGGTTATTAACGGACCTAATATTAATTTCCTTGGAATAAGAGAAAAGGGAATATACGGAGAGCAGAATTATGAGACTCTGGTGTCTATGATCAATGAAAAGGCCGGGCAGCTTGGAGTATCAGTAGAAGTATTCCAGAGCAATCATGAGGGTGCTATAATTGATAAAATACAAGAGGCATATTATCAGAATGTAGATGGAATAGTAATTAATCCGGGAGCATTTACACATTACAGTTATGCGGTAAGGGATGCTCTGGCATCAGTTGCAGCTATTCCTAAGATAGAAGTCCACATATCTAATGTACATACAAGAGAAGAGTTCAGACATACATCAGTTACTGTTCCTGTATGTAATGGTCAGGTCGTAGGTTTAGGGCTTAAGGGATATTTATATGCATTAGAGGCTGTAAAAGAACTGGCTGATAAAAAGTAGTTGCCAAATGTATATATTTATTATAAAATAGTAGAAGTTATTGATTATTTAGGAGGTATACCAAAGAATGGTAGATGCAGGTAGTTTTAAGAACGGTATTACAATTCAGTATGAGAACGGAATTTGGCAGGTAATTGAATTCCAGCATGTTAAGCCTGGTAAGGGATCACCTTTCGTTAGAGCTAAGTTAAAGAATATCATTTCTGGTGGTGTTATAGAGAATTCTTTCAGACCAACTGAGAAGTTTGATCTTGCACACATCGACAGATCAGAATATCAGTATTTATATGCTGATGGAGATCTTTACAACTTCATGAATACAGAAACATATGACCAGATTGCATTAAGCGCTGATCAGGTTGGTGATTCACTTAAGTTTGTAAAAGAGAATGAGATGGTTAAGCTCTGTTCACATGAAGGCAATGTATTTGCAATTGAGCCACCTATTTCAGTTGAGCTTGAAGTAACAGAGACAGAGCCAGGTATTAAGGGTAACACAGCTACAGGTGCTACTAAGCCAGCTATTGTTGAGACAGGAGCTAAGATTATGGTTCCATTATTTGTTAACCAGGGCGATAAGATTAAGATTGATACTCGTACAGGAGAGTATACATCAAGAGCGTAATTGTTATAAGAATTATGCAATACTAAGTAAAGGCTGCGGTCGGGACACATGTGTGTCATGGCCGCAGCCTTTTTAAATTAACTGGACACTATCTTTCCTGAAAAGTAGCACAGACAGTGTCTGATGAGGTAGAGGCCTTGATTCCCGATATATCTACGTGTTCAGCATCACATTTTTTGTTGCTGTTATAAACACAGTTAGTGACCTCACAAGAGATTGACAGTGAATCTTTTGGCATGTGGCACATATTGCCAGATGACTCACTTTTGTGCTGATAATCGCTACAGCATGTTTCATCACAATGACATGCCGAACTACCATCTACACAGATAGAAGAAAGACAACATTGGTTATCGCAGTTGTTTACGCAGGAAGCTGCGTTACAGTTAAGATTACTCATAATTCCTCCTTGTCCTGCACAGTAGTGCAAAAAAATATGACCGGTAAGTAATATACCGGTCATATTATTATCTGCATAAAATACTGGCTTATGCGTAATTATTTTATTATTTTGAAAGATATCCGCTTGGTTTTAACATTGAAATATCTGAAAGATACTTTGGCAATTATTTTGTCTTTTTTTACAAATGTATTAGTCCAGTATCTTGAATCTTTGGAATTATTACGATTATCACCCAGCATAAAGTATGAATCAGCTGGAACAACATAAGTTAATTCTTCACCTTCATCATTCATTGATTCACGGATGTAGCTTTCGTTAAGTATGTTGCCAT
>CAMDYG010000025.1 GCA_945910225.1 uncultured Eubacterium sp.
TATGCGCATTCACATAATCAGAATTTATACGCTGTCTTCTTAATAATATCAATACAAATAATCATTTTCAAGAAGAAATTACCTATATTTTACATCATGCTTACATATTCTACATAAACACCAAAAATACCAATTGCGATTTGATTTTGTTTATGTATAATGTATATTGACATTTAAACATAAAGGTGTAATTAACAGCAAAGGAAGGACAGGCATCATGATTTTATCTGATTATCATATACACACATGTTTTTCTTCGGATTCTGAACAGGATCCTGAAGCAGTCATCCAGAAAGCTATCCAGTCTGGCTTCAGGCATATATGTTTTACGGATCACAATGACTTTGACGCCCCACCTGAAGACGGAAAAGAAATGTTTAATCTCGACTTCGCAGGATATCTTAAGTATTTCCAGAATATAAAAGAAAAATACAGTCATAATATCAACATACATATTGGAGTTGAACAGGGACTTATGAGAAGCGTTGCAGACAGAGTTAACGCTTATGACAATGACAAAAGCCTTGATTTTATCATCGGCTCATCACATCTTGTATATGGAGAAGATCCATATTACCCTGAATTCTGGGGAAAATATTCTATCAAAGATACAGTAGCCGCTTATTATGAAAGTATTCTTGACAACCTTAACTGCTGTGAGAATTTTGATGTATACGGACACCTTGATTACATTGCTCGTTATATTCCTGATAAATCCTACCAGTACAGATGGAATGATTATAACGACCTTATTCATGATATTTTAAAGAGACTTATTGAAAAAGGAAAAGGTATTGAAATCAATACTGCCGGACTTAAATACGGCATTCCAGAGCCTAACCCATGCTTTGACATTGTTAAAATGTATCACGATCTTGGTGGCGAAATAATTACCATCGGATCCGATGCTCACGAAGAAAAGTATCTTGCGTACAAATTTGATATAATTCCTGATATGCTTGCTAATGCAGGATTTAACTATTACACAATATTCAGCAAAAGAAAGCCTGAATTTATAAAGTTATAAAGCAAATCAGCTGCACATTGAGTTGTCTCAACATGCAGCTGTTTATTCACATTTATATATTTTTATATATTCTGAAGCTGTATGCAGGAAGTTCTATCTTTCCAGATAAATCCTCACTTTCCCCAGTTATCAGATTAACTGCTGTGGCACATTCTGTATCCAGATATGCGGTATAAGGATTGTTGTCTGCATTAATTGCAACCAAGATCTTCTCTCCATCACATTCTCTCTTAAAGACATATTGTCTGTTAGTAAGCAGCTTCTTAGTGTAATCTCCATAGCATAGTGCCCTGCAGCCATGATATGCCCTGCTTATATTGCTGATTGTTTCTGTAAGTTCATTATATTCCGGCTTATCAAATGCAGGTCTGAGTATATTATCATTATCTCCGCCTTTAACAGCCTCGCTTCCCCACTCACTTCCATAATATATACATGGAATACCCGGCATTCCAAACATAAGCGCATATATCAGAGGAAGATGTTCTTTAACATTAAGCACACTTGCTATCCTTGAGACATCATGATTATCAACAAATGTAAAAAGATGCTTTCCTGTGTACAGGCACCATGGTTCTTTACCATACTGTCTTTCTATGCTGTGTGCAATTTCAAACATATTCATAGAATTAAAACTTGAATATAACCCCTTATAACACTCGTAGTTAGTGGCACTATGAAGCATTTCATCATTGACTATCTGATTATAATCTCCATGAAGCATTTCTCCTACAAGAAAGAAGTCCTTCTTCATTCTGTCTGTTTCATATCTTAAACGCTTCATAAAACCCCTGTTAAGACAATATGCAACATCCAGCCGGATTCCATCTATATCAAACTCGTTGATCCATCCACGAACCGATTCTATAAGATAATCAACGACCTCAGGATTGTTAAGATTTAACTTCACAAGATTATAATATCCTTCCCAGCCCTCATACCAGAATCCGTCATTATATGGTGAATCTCCATCAAAGTTTATATTAAACCAGTCCTTGTATTGTGATTCCCATTTTTTCAGGCAGACATCCTTAAATGCGAAAAAGCCTCTTCCTACATGGTTGAACACACCATCTATGATAACTTTTATTTCATTATTATGGAGAGTCTTAACAAGTCTTACAAAATCGTCGTTAGTTCCAATTCTTTTATCTATAAGTCTGTAATCTCTTGTATCATATCCATGATAGTCACTTTCAAATAATGGTGAAAAATATACAGCATCTACGCCCGTCTTCTTAAGATGTGGTATCCAGCCTTCCAGTTCAGATATACACCTTCTCATAACTCCATCATTATCTCTTAACCCGTCGCAAAATCCTAATGGATACACCTGATAAAAAACAGCTTCGTCATACCACATAATCCCAACCTCCGTAATTTTCTGTTTTTAAGCATATTTTACCCAATTACATATCTATTAGCATATGTTACATAAGTTCCCTCAACCTGGCAACATCCTTTTTAATACATTCTACCACATAATCTGCCTCAACATGCGTTATTGTGTGATTAATTGTAAGCCGCAGTGAACTCTCTGCAAGATTATTATCCAGACCTATTGCAAGAAGTACATGTGATGGATTTCCTGTTCCTGATGTACACGCTGAACCTGCCGATGCGCATATTCCCTGTTTATTGAGCATAACAACAAGCATACCGCCATTAACATATTGAAAACTGAAATTCATATTTCCCGTAACTCTCTTATCCCTGTCTCCATTAAGTCTTGAATGCGGCACCTCTCTTAGTATTCTTTTAATCATATAATCAGATATTTTCTTTTCCTGCCTTGCTCTTTCTTTTAATGTGTCATACGCAATTCTTGCAGCAATTCCAAGTCCCACTATTCCTGCAACATTCTCTGTTCCAGCCCTGCATCCTGATTCCTGTCCTCCTCCATGCATATACGACACTGGTCTTGCACCTTTAACATATAAAAATCCAACTCCCTTCGGACCACATATTTTATGTGCACTGACATTAAGATAATCCACTCCAAGTTTCTTAACATCTATATCAATATGTCCAAATGCCGCAACAGCATCTGTATGCACCTTCGCACCACATTCCTTTGCTGCTTTGCACACCTCGGCAACCGGCTGGATTGTTCCAATCTCATTATTAGCAAGCATAACAGAAATCAAAAATGTGTCTGCTGTTACCAGCTTTTTTAACTCATCAAGCTTTACAATCCCCATTTCATCAACTGGTACATATGAAAGTCCATATCCACGCCTGTTAAGCCACAATGCTGATTCTGTCACAGCCTTATGTTCTATGCTGCTTATAATTATATGTCCGCCATCACGTTCAAGACTCTCAGCTTTTACCGCCCAGTTATCTCCTTCAGTTCCTCCTGAAGTAAAAAATATTTCATCTTTATCCGCATTTATTATATCCGCAATTATCATTCTCGACTCTTCAACTGCATTCCTCGCTCTCTCAGAAAGCCTGTATACACCTGACGGGTTTCCATAATCACTTACAAGATACGGAAGCATTTCCTCCACAACTTTCCTGTTAATTGCCGTTGTTGCCGCATTGTCCATATATATCATCTATAATTCCGTCCTGTATTTCCTTATAATATTATATTCTCCCAGAACATATAATGTTAACAAGTTAAAATGTGGATATATATATGAAAAACAATTTTTCTCTAAAAGGCGGTATCTTTAAATCCGCCATAATACTCACAGTTGCAGGTGTTCTCACAAGACTTCTTGGTTTCTTTTACAGAATACTGCTCACTCAATATACAGGTTCTACAGGTGTCGGCTTGTTCCAGATGTGCATGCCTCTGGCTGCTTTAGCTTTTGCTGTGTGCTGCAGTGGTTTTTCTATTTCTGTATCCAGATATTCTGCATCCTCACCTTCTCTGAAATGGCTCTTATGTGCCCTTAAAATTTCTCTTTCACTTTCTATATCTGTAATGATTATTCTGCTTGCCGGAAGCGGATTCATCGCTAAACATATATTTATGGAAATGCGTTGTATGAACATCATCCGCATAATTGCCATATCACTGCCCTTTATGTGTATGCATAACTGTATATCCAGCTATTACTATAGCCAGAAAGAATCTTTTCTTCCTGCATCATCACAACTCATAGAACAATTGGTCCGCATATCTGTCATTATCATATATGTGTGCTTCAATAATTCATCTGTTATTTCAATCGCAGATGCCGTAACCGGTAATATATGGGGTGAATTGTTTGCCGGCTTATACTGTGCAATTCCTCTTCTTATACGATGCCGGCATAATAAAAAAATGACTCACAGCCTGGCAGCTTCTTTCTATGACTATACTGCTTTAATCCGGTATGCCCTTCCTGTAAATGCCAATCAGACAATCCTGCATCTTCTTGAGGGTGCAGAAGCAATTCTGATTCCAGCCATACTCTGTATGCATGGTTTTCCCAAAGACTCAGCAATAAGCCAGTTCGGAATTCTGACTGGGATGGCTCTTCCACTTGTATTATTTCCATGCACCGCAGCTAATTCATTTGCTTTAATGCTGCTGCCAAAAATATCTGACGAAAGTACTAACTCCTCATCTGACAATCTGGCTCTGACTGTCCGCCGTACAGTTTCACTCTGTCTCAGTCTTGGTATAATAAGCACATTTCTATTTATTAATTATGGTGCAAGGCTTGGTGCAATAATGTTCCATGAAGAGTCAGTCTATCTGTACACCTGTATTCTTTCATGGTTATGTCCTTTTTTATACCTTAAAATAAGCCTCACAAGTGTAACTAACGGATTGGGATATACAACCCTCACATTTTTTATTAATATTACAGGTATAATAATCAGACTGGTATGTGTATTTGCTTTAATTCCAAATCTTGGAATATCGGGTTATCTGTATGGTGTTCTTATCAGCAACATATGTGTCAGTCTGTTATATATTGTAAGCATATACAAAAAAATCGGAATACAGCCTGATCCTTTCGCCAACATCATTGTTCCTGCATGTATTGGCATTATTTCAATATTTTCTTCCAAAATACTTACCCGTATTATATTCTCGCATATATTAAATAAAGCAGGAGAATGTATTCCCCTGCTTACCGGTGCAGCAATCTGCTGCATTGTATATATACTGCTTTTTATTCATGAACAATCGGAGCAACATTCTTAATAGAAGGCGCATCTTTCCAATAATCTATTCTTGTTTCGTACTGCTGCCTTATCCACTCAATGGCAGCCAGACGGCCTTCTTCTGTCATGTCAAACTCCTCGCTCGTCTTGTCTTCTTCTTTAACCGCACATGATGCATATGGACCTCTCCATACAGTTGCACACAGCCGTATATCTGGTTTCTCTCCTACCGGCATAATTATATATCTCATTCCTTCATGCTGACCGCTGTATCTGCCTTTGTATTTAAAGAAATTAAGCGGCATTATTCCTTCTGGATCAATCATTGCTATTACCTTCTACACCATTAGTTTCTTTTATAAGCTTCTCATTGTAAAATGCTCCTGCAAGATACATAACTCCTATTATTACAGGAAGGCATATCAGTACAAGTGTATTGCCAGTCAAGCCATACTTAGATACAGCAAATACTATTACCAGATCTATCGCTCCCGCAATTGACATAACAATTCCGTATACTTTTATTCTTCTTGCCGCACCGGTATCACCTATATTTGTCATACCATAAAATCCGGCGACGACAAAATATATTCCTTCTATAATTACCGCAATAAATGCCACATTAAGCAACTTAACAACTGTATACAGTGCTCTTCCTTCCTCACTTGAAGAGAACGAATAAAGTTCTGACATTATATAGAATGCATAAAATGCCATTATAATTCCAATTGTTATTGCCAGCATTGATGCCAGCTTAAGTATCCTGCACTTTGGCTTTTCAGTTACTACGCTCATGTTGATATCTCCTTAAATACAATAATTATCATAACTCTCATTAAGGTCATAAGGAGTTATCTGGTATACATAGTAGTTCAGCCAGTTAGTGTAAAGATTATTAGCATGGCTTCTCCATGAAAGAAGAGGCTTTCTGTTGCAGTCATCTTCCGGATAATAATTAACTGGGAGTTCAGGCTCAATACCTTTGTCATAATCTCTCTTATATTCCTGGTCCAATGTGAATCTGTCATATTCAGGATGACCCATAACAAATATTTCTTTGCCACCATCTCCTAATACAATATATATACCGGCTTCATCAGAATCTGCAAGTACCTTAAGTCTTGGATTATCAAGTATCTGCTTCCTGTTAGCCTCTGTATATCTTGAATGTGGTGCCATAAAGATATCATCAAATCCTCTTACCAGTGGTTCTTTACGATTCATTACTCTGTGTGAATATACACCAGACAGTTTCTTCTTAAGCAGATCCTTTTTTACTCCATAATGATAATATAACCCTGCCTGGGCTCCCCAGCATATATGGATTGTAGATGTAACATGTCTCTTGGACCATTCCATAACAGTTGTAAGCTCATCCCAATAATTAACCTCTTCAAAATCAAGCTTTTCAACCGGAGCTCCTGTTATAATCATACCATCATAATTGTTATTCTTGATTTCTTCAAATGTCTGGTAAAACTTCTTAATATGAGATGCAGATGTATTCTTAGAAACATGTGTCGACATCTGTAAAAATGTCACATCTATCTGTAATGGTGTATTGGATAAGCCTCTTAAAAGCTGAAGTTCTGTATCCTGCTTAATAGGCATCAGATTGAGAATAACAATCTCCAACGGACGTATATTCTGTGATATAGCCCTGTACTCATCCATAACAAATATATTCTCTTCCTCTAATTCCGCCTTAGCTGGCAAATCACTCTGTATTTTAATTGGCATATCAATTCCTTCTTTCTGACCATTAATATAAGTCTGTATATTATAATCTATTTAAAAACATCAGGCAAGCAGGTTAAGAAACTCATCTATTGTAAGGACTGTCACGCCAAGAGCATTAGCTTTATCAAGCTTAGAACCTGCAGCTTCCCCGGCTACCAGATAATCAGTTTTCTTACTTACACTTCCTGTTGCCTTACCTCCATTGGAAGTGATCATTTCTTCCATATCCTTGCGGCTGTAATTATCAAAGCTTCCTGTAACAACTATTGTTTTTCCAGCAAGTTTATCTGAACCTCCGGTCTTTTCAGGCATTGTCATATTGACGCCATATTTCTCAAACTTTCTTATCAAAGCCATATCCGATTCATCATGGAAGAATTCATATATACATCTGGCAGTTGTTTCTCCTATATCAGGAATATTCCTAAGCTGTTCCTCATCTGCCTGTGCAAGCTCCATAATGTTATTATAATAATTCATTATCTGCTTAGCTGTAGTCTTTCCAACATTTCTTATTCCAAGTGCTGTCAGAAGCCTGTCCGGAGTATTATCTTTTGACTTTTCGATTGCAGCAAGAAGCTTATCGGTATTCTTTTCCTTTCCGATAATTCCTTTTTCAATAAGTTCGTCTCTATGTTCTTTAAGAGTATATATATCTGTATAATCCCTGATATATCCTTCCCTGATTAATGCCTCAACAAGCGTATCTCCCAGTCCCATAATATTCATACAGTCCAGAGAGGTAAAATAAGCTACTGTTCTTGTAAGCTGTGCCGGACATGACGGATTGACACATCTTATATCAGCTGTATCATCTTCTCTTATAAGTGGTTCCTGACAGACCGGGCAAAGATGTGGTGCTTCAAATATATGCTGTGGCTGCTTAACACATCCATTGAGCTTAGGAATAATCTCCCCACTTTTAAACAGCTTGTACTCACCGCCAATTCCAATTGACATCTCATTAATATAATCCTGATTATGAAGAGTTGCTCTTGAAACACTTGTTCCACATAAACGTGCTGGCTTTCCTGTTGCTGAATCATGAAATATTCCTGTAAATGTAAGTTTACCCGTTCTTCCAACATCAACAATAATATCATCCATAGTAACTATCTTTTCTTCTGGAGGATACTTATAAGCAATATGTCCACTTGAGTACTTGCTTCCAGCAGGGAATTCCTGTCTGTATGCTATATGATCTATCTTTACAACAGCACCATCTATATCATATGGCAGCTCATCACGCATATTACCTATTTCATTGATAGCATTAATTATTTCATTACTATTGCTGCACAGCCGGTGATACACCACAGGAACACCTGCCTCAGAAAGAATATCCATTCCTTTGGAATGGCTCTCCATTATCTCTTCTGGTCCTGCCTGAACATTAAACACAAACATCTTAAGACCTCTCTGTCTTGTAATTGATGTATCAAGCTGTCTTAATGTACCTGCTGCAAGATTTCTTGGATTCGCTGCCAGCTTCTTGTCTAATCTTTCCTGTTCTTCATTATATTTTTCAAAATCCTCATGGCTCATATATACTTCACCACGCAGTTCCAATGAATCATACGGAAGATCAATTACCTGAAGCACGTCATCAACAACAAGTGCATTGGCAGTTACATCTTCTCCTATAAGGCCATCTCCTCTGGTCTCTGCAAGATTAAGATGCAGCTTATTATCTGCCCCCTTAACATATCTTAATGTCATACTCAGACCATCTATCTTGGTTTCAACTGAAAAACTGCAGCCCGGATGAACTGCATGAACCTTATCAACCCACTGTACCACAGCTTCTTCTGTAAACACATCTTCAATTGAAAGCATTGGGACATTATGAGTTACTTTAACTCCTGCCTCACGTTTAACAGTTCCGCCTATCTTCTGGGATGGCGAATCTTTAGTAACCCATTCTGGATGTTCTTTCTCTATCTGCTTAAGCCTGATCATAAGCTTATCATATTCATAATCACTAATCTCTGGTTCATCCTGGTTATAATACCTATCCATATGATAATCAATCGTTTTCTTAAGTTCAGCATATTCCTGTAATGTATCCATCACTGCCTCCATAAATATTTGTTATATATTTTATTATCTTTCTAACTGCTTATTAAGCTTCTTCACTTCTTCATCTGTCAGTTTACGATATTGCCCGGTTTCAAGATCTCCCAGCTGCACATTCATAATACGGATTCTTGTAAGTTTTATTACCTTATATCCAAGCTGGGCACACATACGTCTTATCTGCCTGTTCAATCCCTGGGTAAGAATAATTCTGAATGTCTTATCAGACACCTTAGTAACCTGACATTTCTTGGTTGTTCTGTCCAGTTCCTTAATATACATACCTTGTGACATATTTCTTACAAATGTATCATCAATGCTTTTGTTAACTGTGACTATATATTCTTTCTCATGTCCATTAACTGACCTTAGTATCCCATCCATTAGAGCTCCATCATTTGTCAGTAATATAAGTCCGTCAGAGTCTTTATCCAGTCTTCCCACCGGATATATTCTTTCATGATATGATATATAATCAACTATATTATTCTTTCCCTGTTTATCTGTTGTTGTACAGACAATTCCTACCGGCTTATTAAATGCCAGTATTATCTTTTCAGGTGCTTTTCTTCTTACTATCTTACCATCTATAGATATTACACTATCATCATCTACCATAATTCCCATTACAGCAGTATTACCATCAACTTTAATTCTTCCCTGCTCTATCATGCGGTCTGCCTCACGCCTTGAACACACACCATGAGCACTAAGATACTTATTAATACGTTCCTGCATATATCCTCCTGCCCATTCATAATATATTATGAATGAATACGCATATGTATTAATATTAACAAAGAAATTTCTTTAATTCAATTGTTGCCAGTTTTATTTTAATAATGTATATTAAATAAGCGTACAGTTCATTAATATCTGTACGCCATATTCATGTACATGTAGCTCAGCTGGATAGAGCGTTCGCCTCCGGAGCGAAAGATCGTGGGTTCAAATCCCATCATGTACATTCTTACATTGTTATAATTCTTTCTGTTCTGTTATATTCATATACATTATCAGACAATACCTCATCTGCTGCCACTCCCTCAGCGTTAACTTCCCTTACCATATTGACCAGGTCTCCCTTCTTAAAAAGTTCAATCTTAGGAAGTAGTATTACCTCATGCACTGATGAAGGCAGTATATACAGGTCTGCATCTAACTTCTGTGCAAAATCATACAGTACATTCTCATATAATATACATGCAGCTCCATTAATTCTGCTGTCATTAGTAAGCACATACATATCATTCTTATTATAATCTGCCTCATCCTCATATTCTTCTGACAGATTATTAATACTTTCAAGTAATGCTGTCATGGATTTAATCCTGCTGTGAAGAAGTTCCGGCGTATTCTTTAATGCTGCTTTATATACATCATCAACCTCAACTCCCCACAGTTTAAGATTATTGTTATATATAAGTGCCGTTGCGCTCTGTTCCTTGTCTTTACTGAGCAGACAATAAAATACTACAGCCAGATCAAGAATTCTCTTATGTGGAACTTTCTCAAGAAGCTTCTCATTACTCTTATAATTAATGACCTTATATACAATCTTGTCCCTGATTCCCTCAAAGCTTTTCAGCTTATCAACATCAAATTGTACATTACATCTGTTCTCCAAATAAATATTCTCTATTCTGACAATTATATCATTAATCTCTGTTCCATTCTTATACTCTTCAAAAAATCCGTTAAGATATATGGTCGGTGATATATTGCTTCCCTTTTCCATAATAACAAGTCCATCCAACTCACAGCCATTATTCTTTATCACATGATTAATTGTCGTTGTTCCTCCTTCCCCTGCAATATAAGCTGAATTCTCCTTAATGTAATTAATAAACTCCCTGTACTCCATAAAAATCCTTTCTGTTAATCGTAGTTAATTGAATAAATATAATGTTCCTGCGCAAGGAAATAAGGTATCCATTATACATATGGATAAAGAAATAAAAGATGCTGTCATATCTGACAGTCTGTTGAAATGTACTACTTAGATAAGTGTTTTGTACAAGAATAATATTATACTTTTCATATATTACAGTCAACAATATATATAGTATTTATCAATTATAGTTATATAAGTAACATATATAAACACTATTAGTAATAAATACGTCGTATCTGGTACTGTAAATGTTTTTCATTATAGCTATTCCAGATACGACAGACACAAAATACAGATTCAGACAACTATCTGTCTGCAAGTTTCTTTAATATATCAATAATAAGTTTCCATGTTCTCATCGTTGACTGTATATCAAGTCTTTCTTTCACAGTATGAATATCTTTAATATCAGGTCCAAATGATACACAGTCAAGTCCTTTTATCTTTGCTGCCATTATTCCACACTCAACACCGGCATGCATAGTCTCAACCTTTGGTTCACTTCCATATAATTCTTTATATGAATCACACATTATATCTCTTAACAAAGATTCTCTCTGGAATTCCCATGCAGGATAAACTCCTGATATACTGCATTTACCACCGAGTAACTGTGCAATATCTGTTACTTTCTGTATTATATATTCTTTCTGGCTCTCAACACTGCTTCTTATAAGATAAGTAGCTGTACATGCTGTATCATCTGATGATATAACTCCAAGATTAAGTGATGTTTCCACAAGTCCTTCTATATCATTACTCATTCTGATCACACCATCAGGAATAAATTCAAGAGCATTAATAATTGTCTGTGTAGTATCATTGTCATAAGCATCACACACTGTTTCCATGCCCTTATTTATTTCTATCTGCATTTCAGGATCAGTAACCAGATACTCACTTTTTAAAGCATGTGCTGTTTTATTTATACAGTCTGCTGTCTCTTCATACCTGTCCTTATCGATTATCAGTCTGATATCTGCATATGGAGCTATAGAATTATCCTTTTCGCCTCCATTTATACTTATTATTCTGATACCTTTATTTCTGGCACCAAGTAATATTCTTCCTGCTATATTATTAGCATTTGCTCTCTGATATATAATATCTGTTCCAGAATGTCCGCTTGTCAGTCCATGAATCCTTATATCTGTTTCAATTCCTTCAGACTTACACATATGCACTGGGAACTGGATCTTAAGTGTTGCACCCCCGGCACAACCAGCTAAGAATATTCCTTCTTCCTCTGAATCAATATTAAGCATCATGCGGCCTTCAACACAATCAGTATTGATTCCCTGTGCGCCAGTCATACCAACTTCTTCATCAACTGTAAATATTGCTTCAATAGGTGGATGAACATATTCATCACTATCAAGTATTGCAAGTGCATATGCAACTGCAATTCCATCATCTGCTCCAAGAGATGTTCCATCCGCTCCGATATATCCATTCTCGGTTATCAGATCAAGTCCATCTTTGTCCATATCCTTGACTTTATCCTGTGTCTTAACAGCAACCATATCCATATGTCCCTGTAAGATAACAGGTGTTTTACTATGAGCATTGCCACTTGCAGGCTTTTTAATTATTACGTTATAATACTCATCCTGTATGAACGTCAATCCTCTCTGCTTTGCAAAATCACACAGGTAGTTGCTTATTGCCTCTACATTACCAGAACCATGTGGTATGCTGCATATCTGTTCAAAATATTTAAATACCTTTTCAGGCTGAAGTCCTTCTAATACACCCATATTACTCCTCCTGTATATTATTGTGTGTCTATTATAAATTGCAAATTTATAATAAACAAGTGCATACAGACTCTAATTATACGCCTTTTCTCCGCTCAAAAGGCGGTCAAGCATATCTGCAAGTGGAACCATTGCATTTTTTACCTCCTGGCATGTATTAGTCTGCGCTCCTGCCTCAATAAGCATTGACCTTCCTTTCATATGAAGACAGTATCTATATGCATTAATATATATTTTTCTAAGATAACCCGGATAATATTTCTGTCCTAAAAGATACATCTGAAGACTCATAGCCAGATTGTCGTCCCTGCACGGATTATACAGATACGATATGTCACCCTTGGCATTACTGTAGCTTATTCCATTAAACAGCATAACTTTCGCCATTGTCTCCCCATTACATTCTGTTATAAGTCTTGTTGTATCTGCCACTCCATCCCTGTGCAGGTCAATTACCACCTCTATTGATGGATTGGCTTCAAGAATTCTTGCCACATTTTGTTCAGCATATGTATATGCCTTGCTTCTGTCTAACTTTCCATCAACATAATCATATATCGTTGTATCATGGTATACATTGTATCCGTAAGTATTAGTCAGAAGTTCTGTGAGATAGTCCCCAACCCCTATTATTGATGTAGAACTGTCCCCTTCAACTGTATCAACAAATCCTTCCTGGGAATGTGTGTGAAATATAAGTATCTGTGGTGCATCTGATTTCTTCTCTATTGATAAATCCTTATTAAGAAATTCTTCTGGTCTCATAATCTGCGGAGTAAGACTTGTTATGGATGTAACAGTGTAGAATTTCATAAGAAAATCATAATTAGTAAGATCATTTATATCATACTGCACTCCTGCTGGCTGCACGGACACAGCTGAATTATCTTTTGCCACATCGGCATTGGCCGTCACTACGCCACAATCTGATTCTGTTGCCAGTGATTTATCATCATCCATCAGTCCAAATATACATTCCGAATCTGCCCATACAGACCCCGAATAGCTTGTTTTTTCTGCTTCATCTACAAATGTATTCGCTGGAAAAAGCGTCTTCACTGCATTTTCATATATTCTATTCTGAATATAATACATCAAATTAAAGCTATAATTCATCATTACAATCATAAGGATCAAACCTGCTGATATAACCATATAAACCGGCCTGTACTTTCTATCACTCATATATAACCTCCAATACTACATTGTATTCGGGTTAACTATGAATATGAACGCCAACTCTGTTAATTGCTTTGGAAATTATAAGACTTATATTCTTAATATCCGAATCAATATCTTTAGGAGTTACATACATTTTATCAGCTCCTTCAATCATTCCTCCGGCATCTATAACTGTAGGCACACCTATAGCAAGAACTGGTACCCCTATTGTCTCTTTCGTTATTCCAGTTCTGTGATTTCCAACGCCTGATCCCGGATTAATTCCCTGATCAGATAATTGTATTGTGCTGTTAAGACGCTTCGCATTTCTTGCTGCAAGAGCATCTATTGCTATGCACACATCCGGCTTTACCTGGCTTACTACTCCCTTTATTATGCCAGCGGTCTCAATTCCTGTCTGTGCCATAACTCCCGGGCTCAGTGTACATACTCCTGCTTCCAGATCATCATCAATAGCTATATAAATATTATCTACTACAGCCGGACCTAATGAATCCGATGTAATATTTCTGTTGCCAAGTCCGATAACAAGAATACTCTGTGGTTTAACATTTCTATTCATGCGTTTTAAAAGCTTATATATATATCCGGCAAGCGTTGTAATTACTTCTTTGCTGTAATCTTCATCTCCATCTGCAAGTTCATCTGCTTCTATTGTAAGGTATGTTCCCTTAGGTCTTCTTATTGCAATTTCTCCCATATGATTAATAACCTGAAGTTCAGTGACCCTGACTCCCATTCTTGATTTTGTACTCTCCCGCAGTCTTATTCCTTTTATTCTCCCTGTTCCGTTCATCGCCTCTTCATTAGCTTCAACTGCAAGGTCAGTCCTTACTATGATCTTTTCCATATATTTCCCCTGTGATATAATATTTTTACATTAATACACCAAATATTGTGGTTCAATTTAATTTTTTTATACCAAAATATTCATTTACTTATTGACATCAGGGTATTTGTACTATAAAATATGTGAGTATGTTTACATTAGATCGTCCGTGTCCGGCTTTAATGCGAAACAGATATTATTTTATTATTGAATTATGATTTGGAGGTGTACGGATTGGCTAACATTAAATCTGCTAAGAAGAGAGTAATTACAAGTCAGGTAAGAGCTGAGAGAAATAAGGCGATTAAGTCTAGAGTTAAGACTTATATCAAGAAGGTAGAGGCTGCTGTTGCTGCTGGTGACAAGGCTGCTGCTAATGAAGTTCTCCCTGTTGCTATAGCTGAGATCGAGAAGGCTGCTTCTAAGGGAATTTTCCATAAGAATGCTGCTGCAAGAAAAGTATCTCACATTACTAAAGCTGTTAACACAATGGCTTAATTGGTATATCAGGATTTTAAAAGAACCAGATGCTGACACCCACTCGCATCTGGTTCTTTTTATTACACATTTATTACATACTGTATTTAATAATAAGCAGTTCTACTCCAAGCTTATCGTTTATCTTTCCCTGTTTTACGCCCTCTTCTGTACTGGCACATTCATTCAATGCATCAATCAGAGTGTTCATCTCAAAATACTTTGCCTGTGCCTGATATTTTCCTGCAACGAATGGTGCAACTCCTATCCTTGATGCAATATCTCTTCCAGAAACGCCCTTTGACATAAGTTCTTTAACCTGTAATATTCCATTAAACTGTCTGACAATAAGATATAATATTCTCATTGGAGGTTCTTTAAGTGCAAGCAGATCATAATATAAATCCAGTGCCTGCTGCTGTTTCTTGTTAGCTATAGCACTTATCATATCAAATATATGGCTTGTTGTCTGGGTTGAACATACATCCTCCACATCCTGCACTGTTACTACATCCCTGCCATAACAATAACTTACAAGCTTATCAATCTCCTGCCTGATATATTCCATTCCGGCTCCCGTCTTATCAAGAATAAGATCACATGCATCCCTGCTTATCTTAAGATTATTCTTTGCAAGCAGTCCTGCAATCCACTTTTCAAGTGTAGCCGTAGTCTGTGGCTTCATCTCACATATATACCCAGCCGAATCTATAGCCTTATATACTTTATTTCTCTTATCAATTTCCTTTTCAACAAACACCATAATAAGATAGTCTGGTATATTCTTAATATAATCCGCAAGCTGGTCATTAGAGCTTTTCAAAAAGCCTGTATTTTCCATTACAACCAGTCTCTTCTCACTAAAAAAAGGCATTGTCTCACACACGTCAATTATGTCCCTGACATTAGCATTATCCCCATCAAAATATGAATAATTCATTGTGTCATCACCAGTTATAGCTTCTTTAAGTCTGTCTCTATACTGCTTTTTAAGATATTCTTCCTCACCATATAAAAGATAAACGCTCTTAAATTCGCCTTTTTTAATATCTTCGCCAATGACCTTCACCTTTAATGCCTCCAAACATAGTATTTTATTATAGTATCAGATATATTTTAGCTGTTCAAGTCTCTATATGTATAAACATTGGTCTGTCCTTTTTTATACTCAACAACTATCTCGCCCTCATCCATCGTTATAAGATACTCTGAACCTGACTTATTAAGCCTCTGGATTGTTTCTTTATGTGGATGCCCATATGAATTATTTTTCCCACATGATATCAATGTCATTTGTGGCCGCAATACATCAAGAAGCTCATCAGATGATGATGTTTTACTGCCATGATGCCCTGCTTTCAGAATTGTTACATTCTCTATTCCAGAATTATCTCCAAGCATACATTTTTCTGCTTTTGTAGAAGCATCTCCCATCATCATCATGGAAAATCCGTCACTTTCAACAAGATATACTGCTGATGAATCATTTGTTGAGGAATACTTATAACCCTTACACGGATGCATGCATTTTACTCTTATCCCATTACTGTTAACTTCCTGGCCTTTGTGTGAATACGCAACTCTTATCCCTGCATCCTCTGCCTTTCCTTCCAGATTGGCAAGTGTATTATCCCCATCTGTTTCTGGCATCACAATAGTTCCTATTTCAAATGTATTGTCACACAATTCTATCAGTTCATATATTCCGCTTATATGGTCCTTATCTGAATGGCTGACAAAAATATAATCAAGCTTTCTTACGCCACAATATTTAAGATAACTATATATGCTGTATCTTCCGACATTCTTTTTGCTTGTGCTTCCTCCATCAAAAAGCATATTGATTCTGCTTCCCTGTACAACTATTGCATCTCCCTGTCCGACATCAAGCATTGTTGCCATAATCTGCTCTGGTCTTTTGTGTTTAAGTCCTGTTAATGCAATCACATATATCAAAGCAACTAACAATTTTATCTTTCTGTTAATCCTTATCAGCCTGTCCAGTTCTAAGAATCTGAAACCACATATAACTACCAGCAAAACCACATATACTACAACAGACAATGCTGATGGGCATCCGGTTACAATAACTGACATCCGGCTTTTAGATGCCATATCACACATATAATTATAACAATTCAGGACATATTCTGATGCCCCTGCCAGATAAACAGCCAGCTTTAACGTTATCAATCCTGCAATACCTGTCATTATCCCACTTACCATTACAATTGACATCAATGGTATGACTATCATGTTAAGAAGCAGACTTATAACCGGAAGCTGTCCCGTCTGGCATAATACAACAGGAAGAGTCGCTGCAGTTACACTTATACCTGTTATAAAGGCATTTAAAAGCCTTAATGCTATTACCTCACAAAAACTTTTCTTTTTATGTCCCGGCGCATTAAAAAATATCAATATAGTCTGTTCATTATACAAAACCGGTTTTACAAATATTATCCCTGACATAGCAAGAAAAGACATCCAGAACCCTGTATTGTATATATTATACGGATTAAGGAACAACAATATAACAGCAGCAAGACCAAGTGTATTAGCACCATCACTTGTTCTTCCAAGGACATCGGCTATTATAAACACCACCAGCATTATTACTGCCCTTCCTGCTGATACACTGTTTCCTGTCATGCACAGATACATAAAAAGAATAATGCCAGACAAAACAGCTGCAGATATTACGCTTACATATTTTTTCAGACATCTGTATACAAATAACCCTACAATAGATACATGCAATGCACTTATCGCCAGTATATGTGCTATTCCATTCTTCTGGTAAAGGTCTTTTGTCTGCCTGTCAAGCTGTGTTCTGTCCCCTAATATAATTGACTGCATTGTACCTTTATTAGTATCTGTATATACTTTTTCATATACATTTTTTATTGAATCTGACAGTTTACCAGCTATATAACTAAAATCATCTGCTCTCTTTTCAACTTTATCTATGCTCTTAATCCTGGCTATGTAATTAATGCCTATTGAATTATAATATCTTCTGCTATTAAACTGTCCCTCATTCACAGGCAGCTCAAAGTCTGATAATTCCGCATTGATATGTATAACATTTCCAGTCTCAAATTCACATTCATCACTATAAATAATTATTCCTGCTTTAATATTATTCCCCCATCCATGTGGAATAACACTGGCATTCCTTATTACGACTGTATAACCATTCTGACTGCTGCTTATACTGGCCACACGTCCTCTGATTTCTGCAGTATATTCTTTTTCTGACAACATTCCCTGATATATCATCCCTTTACTTATATCTGTTATTCTTGCAATCATTATTGGATATATAAGAAATACTAGAAAATAGAAAGCTGAAATTCTTGTTCTCACTATATATATGCCTAATCCTGTGAGGCACACAATTCCAGCAAATATAATATATATATGTGCATATATATACATCAGAATGGCAGCAAGTCCAAGTCCTGCTGCCAGCAACATTGGTCTTCTCAATTAATTCCTTTCCGGAATTATCGCTCAATAATATCATTATTCATGGTAAATACCATATCCAGACTTATAATATCTCTATACATAAGATTAGAATTGCCATTAACCATTATCTTAACTCCATCAATGCCATCAAGTCCTGCAAGGGAATTGACTATTGAAAATATAGTAACATTACTTTTTGCATTTACCATATCAGATGCAAATTCAGAACTCAGATTTACATAGCATATCTTATCAACAACAGATATGCTTAAAAGTTCAGTTGTTGATGGTACTGTCTGATATAACCCTGATTCCTCAGGACCATTTATTATCTGTTCAACAACAACTTTCTCTAAGGATACATTTTTGTTATAACATATTTTCTTTCTTGTCTTGACAAGAGCATCTCCTGTTTTATTACCATAGTAAAGATTAATATTAACCCACTGTACCTGCGAAACAGCTCCTTCTGATGCATCCACAAAATCATCTGCACTCATATTTCCAATAACTGTTCCATCACTATAAGCTGCATCTTTACCATCAACATAGAATCTTACATAGACCACTTCACTTATCTGTGACAGCTCTTTTACAACAGCTGCTCTGTATAGAGTTTCGGTATCCGGTTTCATTCCATAATATGAATTATCAAAGTATACATTAGCGTATATTCCACTGAACTCAACTGTAGGTGCATTAACTGAAGCCGGCTTAATAACAGAATTGTCTTTTCCACTGTCAGAATTCATTGCATCAAACATCTGTCTTGCAACATCTACAGAATCCGTCTGTTTTATGTATATAGTTCTTGATACAAGTGAACCTCCGTCTGAACCAGCAAAATATATAGTATAAGCTGTTCCTTCTTTCTTGGAATCACAAGCCGCAGACATAAAAAGCATCATAACTGTCAGCATCACACACATTATTCTCTTTTGCGATACTTTAATAATATTCATAGCTTCTCCTTATCCATTACTGCATTTCAACATAATTAAGCGGAATTCTCATAGTGAATGTAGTTCCAGAATTCTCTTCACTGTGAACCTTTATCGTTCCATGGTGCATAAGTATAATATTACGCACTATGGCAAGTCCAAGTCCTGTGCCACCTGTTTCTCTTGATCTTGCTTTGTCAACCCGATAGAATCGCTCAAATATCTTATTAATGCTTTCTTCCGGTATTCCTATACCCGAATCCTCAACTCTTACATAAAAGTACTGATAGTCGGCATTAAGTGAAACATGAACCCATCCATCATCTATATTATACTTGATAGCATTCTCTACAAGATTAGAAATAACCTGTGTGATCTTTACTTCATCCACCTGTGCTACAACTGGCCTGAAGCTTTCAAAAAGAAGTTCGACATTCTTTTTCTGTGCAATTGGCTTAAGTCTTTTAAGAGTCATCTCCATTAATTCATTCATATTAACAGATGCAAGATTAAGTGATGCTACAGACTTATCCATTCTTACAAGTGTCAGAAGATCCTCTATAATCTTGCTTTCCCTGTCAATCTCTGTAACAATATCCTGCATGAATTCCTGATACACTTCCAGAGGTACATTCTCCTGCGTATTAAGTGACTCAGCCAGTACTTTTATTGAGGTTATCGGTGTTTTTAACTCATGGGACACATTTGAAACAAATTCTGCTCTCGACTGGTCTGTTTCATTAGCCTTATCCATAATCCCATTAAAGTCATGAGCCATTTCCCTGATTTCCGTATACCCTTTCACTGGTATTCTCTCATCTGTATGTCCTGCATTAACATTAGCAACAATATCAATAATCTTTCTGACAGGCCTGTTAAGGAAATATATTCCAACCATCAGCTCAGCCAGACATAATGTTATTATTACAATCTTAATATTATTATTCTGCTTATTAACATTAAGAAACATAGCATCGAGTTCTGTATAATCAAGGTCTGCTACAAGAACAGCAATAAAGTCACCCTGCTCATTATATATAGGAACAGCTGCCTCTATATTTCCTGTTTCTTTATCATATCCGGAACTATTCTTATGGTTATCGAATATTTCAAATACCCTTGAATTAATAATTGTCTTATCAGTATCTGTAAAATATGTATCTGTATATATTACATAATTCTTATCAACAACACGTATCCTTATCTGATTCAGTGCTGAATAACTGTTAAGCCTGCTGTTCATTCCATTATCATCTGCATCCTTCAGGCTTGAATAATTCGCATATTCTGCAGCAATCAATACTGCTTCGTTCTGCACAACAGCAGTCTGTCTTGAAATAACAGACTGCTTGTATATATACTCAAATCCTTCAAATGTAAATATAACTGCAATTATTATAATAATTGCTCCCAGCACAAACTGATGCACTGAATACTTGCATACAAATCTGAAAATATTATTAAAGATACCTTTTAAGGTTATCTTTCTGCGATTAATCCCTCTGCTTTTCTTATTCTTACTAAACATTAAAGTAATATCCTACTCCCCATTTTGTGTGAATATACTTAGGTTCACTCGGATTATCTTCTATCTTCTCTCTAAGCCTTCTCATATGGACATCAACAGTTCTTCCATCTCCAGTGTAGTCATGTCCCCACACAGTCTTTAAGAGGCTGTCCCTGCTGTATACCTTTCCTGTATTAACTGCAAGCAGCTCCAACAGGTCAAATTCTTTTGCTGTAAGATTAATTTCCCTGCCAGAGATATAGAGATTCCTGCTGTCGCAATCTATTTTCATATCGCCGGCAATTATTACATTGCTCTTTGCCACAGCTTTTTCTTTGACAGAATTTCTTCTTAAAATAGCCTTCATTCTTGCCTTAACCTCAAGTATGTTAAAAGGCTTAGTTATATAGTCATCTGCGCCGTAATCCAGTCCAAGTATCTTATCCATATCATCTCCCTTGGCAGTAAGCATAATTATCGGAACATCCGAGAATTCTCTTATCTGCTGGCACACAGATAATCCATCAAGCTTGGGAAGCATTATATCCAGAAGGATAATGTCATATTCATTATTTCTTGCATACTCAAGGGCTTCTTCTCCGTCATAAGCACAGTCAACAACACTATAATCCTGTATAAGACTAAACTTTAATCCTTTAACTATCATCTTCTCATCATCAACAACTAAAACCCTTCCTGCCATAACACTGCTCCTTCTTTATCTACTCTGTATCACATATCAAGTCTATACACAGATATGCTCCTTTATCTTATTGTAGGCAGATTCTTTAATACCAGAAACATTCATAATATCTTCTATACTTTCAAATCTGCCATTATCATTCCTATACTCAATTATCTGCGCTGCCCTTGCACTTCCTATACCAGGCAACTTTGTAAGCTGGGATTCACCTGCCTCATTAATATTAATAAGTCCATTATCCTCTGTCTGCTGCACTGTAATCTGTTCTCCATATGCCGGTATATATATACGTTCTCCATCTTTCAGAACAGCCGCCATATTAATTGATGACACATCGGCATCCTCTGTTATTCCACCTGCAAGCTCCACCGCCTCATATATGCGCATGGAACTGCTGCACTTCACAACGCCTGATTCTCTTACATTGCCACACACATACACATATATATCATCTGTCTGTGACTCTGCGTACTGATATGTGTCTGATATATCAGCAGCAGTATCCCCTGCAGCAAATGTATCCTGGTTATCTTCTGTATTCCTGCGTGATGATACATATATAATGCCTGCAATAACTATAAACAACGCACATACAGCATACTTAATGATATGTATATTCTTTTTTAAAAATAATTTGTAATTCATGTACAATCTCCTTTCCCCTGCGGGTTAAGGAAATCCTCTTTGCGTACTCTCTTATTTTACAGAATTGTTCTAGTTAATACAAGTCTATTTTTAGTTTGAATATTTACACTGTTTTCTTTCTTTGGTAAAATAGCACTATTAACGGCTAAGGGAGGAAAGCCATGAATTCATCTAAGAAATCAATTTTAAATTCTAATCTTACATATGTCATAGCATTTGTGCTTCCACTTATTATGATGGTGGCACTCTACTATACAAGAGAGATTTTTCCATGGGGAAAGAACTGCTATCTGCGTTCTGACATGTATCACCAGTATGCCCCTTTTTTCTCTGAATTATGGCATAAGATAAGACACGGCGAAAGCCTGACTTATTCGTGGGATATCGGTATGGGAACTAATTTTACATCGCTTTATGCATATTACCTTGCAAGTCCTGTAAACTGGTTCATTGTACTCTTTCCACAAAAGTATATGATAGAAATCATGAACAGCATTATCATATTAAAAATTGCTGCCAGCAGCCTTTCTATCACTTACTACATCACTAAGCATTTTAACACTAAAACATGTGTTGCCGCTCTGTTTGGTATATTCTACGGAATGTCCGGATTCATTGCAGCTTACAGCTGGAACATAATGTGGCTTGACTGTGTTATTCTTGTTCCACTAATTATGCTCGGTCTTGAAAGACTTGTGAATGAGAACAAATGTATATTTTATTGTATAACTCTTGGTTTATGCATATTTACTAATTACTATATTGCAATTATGGTATGCCTGTCAGTTGTTATTTATTTCATTGTTCTTATCATTGCATATGATGGACCTAAAAGTCCGGTGCGCTATATTAAAAAATGTATTAATTTCTGCATATATTCTTTACTTGCAGGTGGACTTGGAGCATGTCTTCTGCTTCCTGAGTTCTATACATTTTCGCTGTCAGCATCAAGTGATACAACATTTCCAGAAAAGCTGAATTCTTATTTCAGTATCCTGGCTGTACTCACAAGACAGTTAATTGATATCCCGGTACATCTTGGACTCGACCATCATCCTAATATATACTGCGGAGTTGCTGTATTTTTATTGCTTCCGCTCTATATAATGTGCAAAAAAGTTAATGCACGCGAAAAGATTGGCAAATGCATTATCCTGCTCATCTTCCTTACTGCATTTAATCTGAATATTCCTAATTATATATGGCACGGATTTCATTTTCCTAACAGTCTTCCCTGCAGGCAGTCATTTATTTATATTTTCTTCCTGCTGACTATGTGTTTTGAAGCTGTCAACAATCTGAAATCTTTCAGCAACCGCCAGCTTGGTACATCTTTATGGATATCAGTCGGCCTGCTTGTACTTATTGAGCAGCTGTTTACCACGGATAATACTTATTCCTTTACAGCTGTATATACAAGCGGAATATTTATTCTTATATATGCACTTTTTATGTTTATTAACAACAATGCCAGATTAAGAATTCCTTTAGTTCTTATCCTGACATTCTCTGTATCAATTATTGAATGTACCATGAACATGGATTCAACAGGTATCGGAACTACAAGCCGTACATCATATCTTCTTGATTATGATGCAGTTAAGACTGTCACTGATACTGTTGCTTCTGAAGATGATTCATTCTACAGAATGGATAAAATATTTGGCGCACGTTCTAAAAATGATGGCGCATGGCATAATTACAGGACTGTTTCAACATTCTCTTCTACATGCAATGCCGGTATGTCAAAGCTTTACAACCTGCTTGGCATGGAGAACTCAACCAACGCTTATGGATGCAATGGTCTTACTGCTGTGACAAGTTCATTATTCAGTGTAAAGTACTCTATAAGTAACAGACTTCTGGTAGAGAGTGATCTTCGCAGCTATTACACCGGTAACGATGGCGAATTCGTATATAAAAATAATTACACGCTTCCTATCGGTTTTGCAATTAATAATGAGTCTGCATGGCATCTGAATCTTTCCACATCTAATAATGGTATTGAGAATCAGAATGTACTTATTGAGTCAATGACAGGAATCAGTGATCTGTATACATTTGTTGATGAATTTCCAACACAGTCTGACTGTTTTATCACTCCTGTAAAAAGTGCCCATATGTATCTAACTGTTGAGAACAAATCTGCAGATACTGTTACTGTTAAGATTAATGACAAAGAATATAATTATACTAATATGAAAAACAATAACCGTATCTTAGATATTGGTTATGTGACTCCTACGGACAACATCGAAGTTACCTGTGATTCTGGAATGAATCTTACAGCATACAGTCTTGATTCTGATAAGTTCATTAAAGCATATAATATACTTAATTCTGAATCTTACCAGGTTGAGAAATTTGATGATACACATTTTAAGGGAACTATTACTGTTTCTGAGGATAAAACATTACTGTTTTCTATTCCATTTGATGATGGATGGTCAATTTATATTGATGGTAAGAAAGTGGATTCTTACATGTGGAAAAAAGCTCTTTTATGCACAGATATTACAACAGGTACTCATACTGTTGAATTAAAATATCGTCCAGTGAACTTAATATTGGGTTGCTTTATTACCGCATTTAGCATTATTATATTGATTGGCATTTATATTTTCAGCCGTCTGATTAAAAAAGGAACAATCCGCACAGACAAATGGCCTGTATTCATTAAGAAATATCTTGAATTGCCTGTCAGTAATTCGCATGATAATTCTGAAGATTCACTCTTGCATGAAAGTATAGAAGATTCTATTCTTGATGAAATGGATGATTTTGATAACCTTGAAATACAATCTGATGATCAGGCATCAGATGATGACGATAATGCCAGCTTAGATGAAAAAAACAATTTAAACACGGAGGATTTATAAATGAAACTTTGGGGTGGACGATTCACTAAAGAAACTAATGAACTTGTTAATAACTTCAATGCGTCAATTTCATTTGACCAGAAGTTCTATAAACAGGATATTGAAGGAAGTATTGCTCATGCTACTATGCTTGGAAAACAGGGAATTATTCCTGAAAGCGAAAGTGAGCAGATTGTAGAAGGTCTTAAGGGTATTCTTGCTGACATCGAATCAGGAAAGCTTGAAATTACTGATGAATATGAGGATATCCATACATTTATGGAAGCAACTCTTATCGAGAGAATCGGTGATGCCGGAAAGAGACTTCACACAGGACGAAGCAGAAATGATCAGGTTGCCCTTGATATGAGACTTTACACAAGGCAGGAGGTTCTTAATACTGACGCTGAACTTAAAGAGCTTATGGCTGTTATCTTAAGAATCATGAAAGAGAATACTCATACATTTATGCCGGGATTCACTCATCTCCAGAAGGCACAGCCTGTTACCGTTGCTCATCATTTCGGTGCTTATTTCGAGATGTTCAAGCGTGACAGAAGCAGACTCCATGATATATATGAAAGAATGAACTACTGCCCTCTTGGTGCAGGCGCACTTGCAGGAACAACTTATCCATTAGACAGAGAGCTTACTGCTTCTCTCCTTGGTTTCTACGGACCAACACTTAACAGCATGGATTCTGTTTCTGACAGAGATTACCTTATTGAATTCTTATCTGCATTATCAACTATCATGATGCATTTAAGCCGTTTCTCTGAGGAAATATGTATCTGGAATTCTAACGAATACAGATTCATTGAACTTGATGACGCTTTCAGTACAGGAAGCTCTATCATGCCTCAGAAGAAGAACCCTGATATCGCAGAGCTTGTAAGAGGCAAGACAGGCAGAGTATACGGCGCACTTATGAGCCTCCTTACAACAATGAAGGGTATTCCGCTTGCTTACAACAAGGATATGCAGGAAGATAAGGAATTATCATTTGACGCATTTGACACAGCCAAGGGCTGCATCAGCCTTTTCAAGGGCATGATTGATACTATGAAGTTTAATAACAATAGAATGGAAGATTCAGCTAAGAACGGCTTTACTAACGCTACTGATGCCGCTGATTATCTTGTTAAGAAGGGGGTTCCTTTCAGAGAAGCACATGGTATTGTAGGTCAGCTTGTTCTTATGTGCATTGAAAAAAATATTGCACTTGATGATCTTTCACTTGAAGAATATAAGGCTGTAAGCCCTGTATTTGATGAAGATATCTACAAGGCAATCAGCCTTCAGACTTGTGTAGATAAGAGACTTACTCTTGGTGCTCCTGGACCAGAGGTTATGAATAAGGTTATTGCTATTTATGATAAATATATGGAAGAGAATTAAATAGTATTTCGGGGTGGTACAGTCTGTGAGTTAAGCATTAGTGCCAACTTTAGGTAAGCTGACCTAGTGGCTGTAAATGCCGCCATATACAGAGTGATCTCGCCGGATAAGAACATATTTTTTACCGGTCGTCATGTCGAAGAAGTGCTTCACACTGCCGCAACTAAATTATAAGCTGCTCGTGTGACTGTTATGCCGCCATATACAAAAGTTTGGTGCTGGAAATCTCGTTTAAGCGAAGCGCGTTTGATTTCCAGCACCATTATAAACTCTGTATATGGCGGCATTTACAGCCACTAGAGCAGCTTATCTTAGTTGCGACAGTGTGAAGTACTTCTTCGACCGTACAACTGGTAAATAACTATACTCTTATCTTCGTACCTTTTGTATCCCTATGAGCCGTCTTCATCTTGGCAAAACTGATGCTTCTGCCATTGTATTCCATCGTGAACTCATCACCTTCTGTAAGAAGGAATACATCTTCTATATAATCGTCTTTTGAAAGCTTGATTCCTCTTACACCAACAGCACTCTTCTTCTTCATTGGAATGTCTGTTAATGGGAATTTTAAGAATACTCCGCTTTCTGTCTGCACAATTACATTCTGGTTGCTCTCGACAACCTCTTCTTCCTTGATTTCACCATCAAGTGAGAACTTTGAATAGATTTCCACTCTTGCATCTGTAGAATACATTCCGATAAGCTTATCGTCATCTGCTAATTTCGTACATGCAACTGTACGTTTTGCAACCTGGAATTCTTCACTGTCAACAAGCTTCATCATGCCCTGTCTTGTGACAAAAAGCATTTTCTGGTTCTTAAGACGTTCAAATGGCGTGATATACACAATTATCTCTTTAGAGCTGTCATAGTTACACAGGTTATCAATAGGTGTGCCTTTATCCCTGAACTTAGTGAAAGGCAGATCCTTTATCTTTAACTGATGCATGTCTCCCGTATCAGTGAATATGCAGATTTTATCTGTGTTCATTACTGGAATAACATATTTGTTCTCATTAAATACAGCCTCTTTATTTCTCTCAAATGCAGCCATATCAATAGTTCTTGCATATCCAAATCTGTCCATGATAAACATGACTTCCATCTCTGGGATCTTCTTTTCTTCAAATACTGCAGCCTCGCCATCTTCAATTACAGTTCTTCTTGCAACACCGTATTCTTTCTTAATATTAAGAAGATCAGCCTTAATGACTTTTGCCATCTCTTTTCTACTGCCAAGAATCTTTTCATACTTCTCAATCTTCTTGACACATTCGTCATACTCCTTCTGAAGATTAAGAATTTCAAGACCTATCAGCTTATACAGACGCATTTCCAATATGGCACCTGCCTGTCTTTCTGTGAAATCAAGACCTGCAGCCTGCTTTCTTGACTGCTCTGACTTGAACTTAATCCCCTCAACATTACCATTAACAAGACAGTCCTTTGCCATCTTAAGATTGGCACTGCCTCTTAATATCTCGATAATAAGATCAATAATATCACACGCTCTTATAAGGCCTTCCTTAATCTCTCTATTAGCCTTCTCCTTTTCAAGAAGTGTTGTGTACTTTCTTGTAGAAAGCTCATACTGGAAATTAATATGGTGTCTTATTATATCTTTAATGCCTAAAGTCTCAGGTCTGCCATCAACAATAGCCAGCATATTTACACCAAATGTATCTTCCAGCTTAGTTTTCTTGTACAGAAGATTTTCAAGATTCTTAACATCAGCATTCTTCTTAAGTTCAAGTACAATTCTTATTCCTTCCTTGGAAGATTCATTGGAAATGTCGACAATATCAGTAGTTTTCTTAGTCTCTATAAGGCTTACAACATCAGATATGAATTTACCTATGTTAGCACCGATCATTGTATAAGGAATCTCTGTAATAACAAGCTTATCCTTCTCAGAACGATTTTTTGCTGGTTCAAATACAACCTTGCCTCTTAACTTAATCTTACCTGTACCAGTCTCATATATTGCACCAAGTTCGCTTTTATTAATTACAATTCCACCTGTCGGAAAATCCGGTCCCGGACAGAACCGCATAAGTTCTTCTGTTGTAATATCCTCATTATCCATATATGCACATACTGCATCTACAACCTCTGAAAGATTGTGTGGAGGTATATTAGTTGTCATACCAACCGCAATACCATCTGCACCATTAACAAGAAGATTCGGTACTCTTACCGGAAGAACCTCTGGTTCTTTCTCTGTTTCGTCAAAGTTAGAAACAAAATCCACCACATTCTTGTCAAGATCGGCCAGATATACATCCTGGGTAAATTTCTTTAACTTAGCTTCTGTATATCGCATAGCGGCAGCACCATCTCCTTCGATGGAACCGAAGTTTCCGTGTCCGTCAACAAGTGCCATGCCTTTCTTAAAATCCTGTGAAAGCACTACAAGTGTCTCGTATATTGAACTGTCACCATGTGGGTGATATTTACCCATCGTATCACCTACAATACGCGCAGACTTTCTGTGAGGCTTATCATAATTAAGTCCCAACTGGTCCATGGCATACAGCACTCTTCTCTGTACAGGCTTCAGACCATCTCTTACATCAGGAAGAGCTCTTGCTGTTATAACACTCATGGAATAATCTATATAGGACTTCTGCATAACTTCAGAATATTCCGTCCTTATAATCTTTTCAGCCATCTTCTACTCCTTTTACTCTTATGCATCAATCTCTGCTTCATTAGCATGTGTATATATAAATTCTCTTCTAGGTGGTACATCTGTACCCATAAGCATCGCTGTGACTTCTGTTGCAAGTCTTGCATCTTCAATCTCAACCTGCTTCAATATTCTTGTTTCAGGATTAAGAGTTGTTTCCCATAACTGGTCAGGATCCATTTCTCCAAGTCCTTTGTATCTTTGCAGTGTAAATGTTCCAGATGCATGTTTCTTCCTGTAATCTTCCAATGCCTTATCATCATACAGATATTCGCCCTCCCCCTTCTTAGGTACAACCTTATAAAGAGGTGGCGTAGCAATATACACATGCCCCTGATTAATAAGTTCAGGCATGAATCTGTAAAAGAATGTAAGAAGAAGAGTATCAATATGAGCACCATCTACATCAGCATCAGTCATGATAATAATTTTATTATATCGTAATTTAGTAATATCAAAATCATTGCCATAGCCTTCTAAGAACCCACAGTTAAATGAATTAATCATTGTCTTAATCTCAGCATTGGCAAGCACCTTATCAATACTCGCCTTCTCGACATTAAGAATCTTACCTCTGATTGGAAGAATTGCCTGTGTTCTTCTGTTTCTTGCTGTCTTTGCTGAACCTCCGGCTGAATCTCCCTCTACAATGAATACCTCACATTCTTCCGGATTCTTGCTTTCACAGTTAGCAAGCTTTCCATTGCTGTCTATAGAGAATTTCTGCTTAGTAAGCATATTTGTCTTCGCTTTTTCTTCTGCTTTTCTTATCTTTGCAGACTTCTCAGCACAGGCAATTACAGCATTGAGATCATCTAAATGCCTGTCAAAATAAAGCTGTACCTCATCACCTGTTACATTTGCAACAACTGTACCGGCATCAGGATTATCAAGCTTAGTCTTAGTCTGACCTTCAAATCTTGGTGCAGGATGCTTAACAGCAACAACTGCAGTCATACCATTTCTTACATCAAGACCGGTAAAGTTAGCATCCTTGTCCTTAAGAATACCAAGTTCTCTCGCATACTGATTGATAATCATGGTAAACTTTGTCTTAAAGCCTGTAATATGCGTTCCCCCCTCCTGAGTGTATATGTTATTACAGAATCCAAGAATATTTTCCTCAAATTCATTAACAAACTGAAATGCAACCTCAACCTCTATATCGTCCTGCTTTTTCTTAAAGTAGACAATATCACATACAGTCTCTTTCCCATTGTTAAGGTCCTTAATATACGCCTTCAGTCCTTCAGGCTCATGGAAAGTCTCCTTATCCTCGATGCCTTTTCTCTTATCCTCAAACTCAATAGTAAGTCCCGGATTAAGATATGCTGTCTCGTGCAGTCTGCTCTTTATAGCATCCGCCTTGAATCTTGTCTTTTCAAATATCTCTCCATCAGGAAGAAATGTAACTGTAGTACCAGTATCATTCTTTCTGCATGTGCCAATCTTAGCAAGAGGCGCTGTTGCCTTTCCACGCTCGTATCTTTGCTTATACACGCCTCCATCAACTCTTATCTCAACCTCAAGCCATACAGAAAGTGCATTAACTACCGATGCACCAACTCCGTGGAGTCCACCGGATATCTTATATCCGCCATCTCCGAACTTGCCACCTGCATGAAGTACAGTAAATACAACTTCAACAGCAGGTATACCGGCCTTAGGGTGTATTCCGATAGGAATACCTCGTCCATTATCCTTAATAGTTGCCGTCCCATCATCATTGAGTGATACATTAATATTAGTACAGTACCCTGCCAGATGTTCATCTACTGAATTATCAGCAATCTCATATATAAGATGATTAAGTCCCTTTGTTCCAACGCTTCCAATATACATACCAGGTCTCATTCTTACAGCTTCGAGTCCTTCAAGTATTGATATACTGTTAGCATCATATTTATTAGCTGCCATCCTTTTGTTACTCTCCTCTTTATTTTCCAAAATGCGAATTAAATGTTTCTTCAAAACTGCTGTCAAACACTAAACAATCTTTCAAATTCAGCTTTTTCCACTCTGAATTATTAAATTCCATATATATTCCTGATTCATATTTTTCAAAATCAGCATTGAACTGTTCCAGTTTCCTTTTTTCCAGTATTGCAGACTTATTGACCTCAGTCTTAGCCTTATCATTATCAGATGTACACCTTATGATATAATATCTGCCTGATGCCTCAACAACCTTGCTCATTTCTCCTGTTGACAGATTAAAAGCAGCATTTTCAAATGCTTCATCCATCTCCCCTCTTTTCAGCTCATATTCATACTGTCCATCTTCATTATATTCCTTAGCTACTGCAAAAAATGAACTTCCAGAGCTTACCATCTGATATGCCTTATTAATATCATCTTCTGAATCTGAAACAATATACTGGATATCTATTACTCTTGCCTCATCAGCACTTACTTCTATGTCCATATTAGAAGTTAAATCTTCATATAATTTCTTAGCTATAGCAAAATCAGTAAACATATCTTTAAGCTTGTCCTTTGTTATCCCGGCTTCTTTAATCTGGGCATCTGTAAGGGAAGCATAATAATCATCTACTGATTTATTAACCGCATCTTTCTCTTCTCTTCCAAGTACAACTCCACGCTCCTTAGCCTTTACATTCATGGCTCTTACTCGCATAAGCTTAGTTCTTATCTGATCTTTTATATAATCTTCAAAATTCTTTCCATCTATCTTCTCACTCCATATATCACTGCCAAACATTTCTTCATATTCTTTCTTTACATCAGACATAAGTATCTGTGCCTCACATGAATATGTAGTATTGCTGTTCGCCGTCTTTATGAGTTCATCTTTATCCATTCCTGTCGTGAAATATATTCCTTTTCCATTAAAAAACTTAATATATACACCTATAGCCAATGCCACCAGCAATATTATAATTAATATGACGATCTTCTTTTTTCTATTCTTCATTCTTCTATCCTCTTAAATTACTTATGATATGGTTCATTCTTCATAATTCTGTATGCCCTGTACACCTGTTCCAGAAGAATAACTCTCATTAACTGATGTGGAAATGTCATTCTTGAAAAGCTCAGCTTGTAATCAGCTCTTTTAAGGACTTGATCTGATAATCCTAATGATCCACCAATAACAAATGTAATATTACTTACCCCATTGATTCCAAGTGAATCTATTTTCTCTGATAATTCAACTGAATCAAGCATTTTACCTTCTATTGCAAGCGCACATACATATGCATCATCTTTGATTGAAGAAAGGATTCTCTCCCCCTCTTTTCGCTTTATCTGTTCATTCACAATATCACTTGCATTATCTGGTGTTTTTTCATCTGGAAGTTCAACAATATCAAGCTTACAATACCTTGAAAGGCGCTTAGAATATTCATCAACGGCCTGCGTATAGAATTTTTCTTTTATTTTACCAACACATATAACAGTTATACGCATGTCTTTAATTACCCTTCCACAAAGAAATAAGCACCATTATCAAGCTTGAACACCTCTAGCTGCTCAAGTAATTCTTCATTGCTAAGATCTGACACATCCATTCCCTCATCATCCATGACTTCTCTTAACTCTTTTATGTTTTTACAGTAAACTGCCATACAATCCTCAAGGAACTCCTTTGCTTCCTCTAAATCATACGCAACAGGCTCATCAAAAAGCTGTTTCTGATCTCTTAAAAATACTTTTGCACATTCATCAATATGTTCCATTATCTTTTTTTCCTCCATTCTTACACCAGAATATCTTTAAATCTCTGTCTTAACGTTCCTTCAACCCATCCTGTAATATATTTACCATGTTTCTTTACATCATCGACAGCCTTTTCCATTACATACGATTCTGTAACCATATCCAGCATGGCAATATCATTATAATTATCGCCAAATGCCATACATTCATTCTTTGACAATCCAAAATACTCCTGTATCTGTCCAATGCCTTTTCCTTTATTAACTGACTTATCCATCAAGTCAAGATATAACTCTCCTGATACAAGTACAGATGCTTTATCTCCCCACTTATTAATAAAATGGTCTTTTGAATTGCGTATCCCCGAAAGATCACATACGGCAATTTTAAGGATATCTTCATTAATCTCAGAAAAATCATTGACCAGAGTTGTATGATAATTAACAATCTTAGTCATTCTGTGATAATATTCTTCCGTCTTAGGCTTGATATATGCAGTATGTTCACCTGATACAAGGACTTCGCAATTAGGCTGATTTATAACATCTTCAATAATATCGAGTGCAAACTGTCTTTCCATAGGAGTCTTTCCTATAGTCTTTCCCTGATATTCAACGAGTGCTCCATTCTCTGCTATATATGCCAGCCTGTCACTTACAGGTTCAAATAATCTCTTAAGACTTGTTATCTGTCTCCCGCTTGCCGGAGCCACAATTATACCATTATCAAGCAGCTTTCCTATACATTCAACGGCCGTTTTATCGACCTTTTGTGCTCCGTTAAGCAGTAATGTTCCATCAAGGTCACACGCCACGAATTTTATCATAAAATTCCCATTCCTTTCTATAATCCTCGTTCTAGAAATTAATAAGTTCGTGATAAAGCTTTGCTACCGGAAGACCTACTACATTGTTATAGTCACCTTCAATTCCCTTTATGTATGCAGCAAATCTCCCCTGAATTCCATAAGCACCTGCTTTATCCATAGGCTCTCCTGTACTTATATACTCTCTTATCTGTTCATCTGTCATATCATATACCCAGACATCAGTCTTTTCATAAAAACTTACGTTCTTGTGAAGACTGCACAGATTAACTCCCGTATATACCTGATGCACCTCTCCACTCAGACTTTTAAGTATCCTGAATGCATCTTCTTCATCCTTAGGTTTTGTGAGAATACTTCCCTTATGATAAACAATAGTATCTGCACCTATAACTATGATGTCCTTATTATCCATATATCCTTCCAATACAGACTGTGCCTTTGCAGATGCCAGTTCTCTTACATAATCTTCTGGTTCCATCTCTTTTATATTCTCATCTGCATCACTGGTAACAACTTCATAATCAAGTCCAATCTGTGAAAGCAGCTCTCTTCTCCTTGGCGACCCCGATGCAAGTACTATATGCTTCATATGTTCTTCCTCGTTTCTTACTGTATTTTGTGGTCAAAGTCATTTTTGCTCATACATTTGGTATTATAACATATATATTTTTCTGTGCAAAGTATTCTGTTTCCTCAACATAAAAAGGATTTTCCACATACGCAGAAAATCCTTTCAGTTTAATTAGAATTTTTATCCTGAACCCTACGGGTTTCATTAAATGTACCCTTTACTTTGTCAATTTTAACTGAATTCATTAACAAAGCAACATATCTTTCATCTCCGTCAAATGAGGCATCTGGAAGAGACAGATTAATCTTGATCTTGCCCTTTCCCTTAACCATATCAGCCGGAACTCTTATATTAAGCGTTTCCTCCTCAACAAGATACCAGCTAAGGAATTCATCATTGATAGCAACTCCTACATGCTCTTTTGGCAGCTGTATCTTATTCAGTTTGAAATAAATATATAATTCATCATCATCATTATAGTCAAGCGGTATAGACATTTCAAATTCATCTCCACTTGTCCATGTCTGTCCAGCTTCACTCTTTCCAAGTCCCTTAGTAACATAGGCTGTCGCAGTTCCTTCTACATTAAACAGCAGTTCTGTGCCAAGAGTATACTCTTTAGCATCTGCTGAAAACAATTTAAATGTTCTTCCAGTCTCATTAATCTGTGCATTATCAGGTAAAGCACCTGTTATCTTATACTCAACTGCCTTATTAGACTTTTTATCCTGATAATAGAATAATCTTTCCTTATTATCACCAGCGCTTATCTCATCAATGCTCTTTATTCCATCTGGATCCTCACTTCCAAGCATTTTCATTAATGTCGGCTGTATATTTTCATAAGATACAGGTGTATTGTCTACAGTAAATTCTGAAGTTTTATTTCCATCCTTAACCAGCAATACCGGATTACATTCTATTCCATATGCGCCATGATCTGCAAGAATAATAATCTTTGCATCATCATATATGCCGAGCTTTTTCATCTGTTCAAAATACTCATTAAGAATAGTCATTACTCCCATCTCCTGTTCTTCAAGAGATGTTTCCTTATTACTCATTGTTGCATCTGCTTTAAGCTTAAAAGGACCATGTGCCCCATTAAGGTGATATACACGAAAAGCCTTATCTTTAATAGTAGTCAGTTTATTATTACAAAGCTGTTCATAAAATATATCATCATCCAGCTGATAACAGCTCTTATCAGCCTTACTATTTAATGCTGCCTTGTCAAAATCGCCTGAATACATCCAGACATATTTTTTCAAAATGTGTGGAGCATACTGACACGCTGTGAACTGGTACATTTTCTCTGCAAGAATCTTATAATTGTGTACCTCTTTCTTTCCATTATACAGATTAGCTATATTAATGTCCGCATCAGATGGTGCAAATGTGTTTTCAGTATATATTCTTGAATCATAACCTTTTTCATCAAGTATCTTGTATGTATCACACTCATCAAATGAATCATTGATATAATCACTGTATTTCCCTTCTGATGTATATGGTTTTCCTGTAAGCAGATTAGGTATTGCAAGAACTGTTCTCGTGCTGCCACCCACTGTATCAGGATAATATGTAAAATTCTTAAACATATCTTTATACTCTGTATGTTTATCTAAAAGTTTGGCAAAATCTCCCGATTCATAACAATCAAGAACAAACATTATTACATTTTCGTTCTCTGATAACGTGTATTTTCCCTCATTAGTAAATATATATTCTCCATTATTCTGTGTCTTTGGCTTCATTCCAAGCACAAGAACAACCAGTGTTACTATCTGTATTGCAATTATCCACAGAGAACCATATTTGCTGATAAGTTCTGATATTTTAGGCTTAACAAACTTAAGAATTACCGGAACTGCTATACATACAACCCATATAATAGAATCCCATATAGCCACAGATTTATAATTAGACCATACAACCTTTTCTCCGTTAAGCGTTCCATAGTTCACATTAATATAGTTGCCCTGAATATATAAAGCCAGCGCTATTCCAAATAATACAGTCATAACCCAAGAAGAAGCTTTCTTTGGTACAACAGCAATCACTATCAAAGGAACAGCTATAAACACCAGTGTCATCACAATGCATATTCCTATAATATCCTTAAAATTAAAGAAAAATTCTGATGCATTATTAATATATAACTGAACCGGCCCGAAGAATCCCATCATAAATCCAAACATCACAACAGGAATTATTGCTTTAACTATCTTATCTTTAATATTTTTCATAAACTCTTTCCTATTCTCTTAATAATATAAAGTCACTAGAGTAGTTTACCATATACTTATTTTTAATCAAGTATAATTTCGTATTAATATCAAATGCTGCTACACAACAAAGTTGCATAGCAGCATTAATCACATCTTAATCTTTAATTATTTATCAGACTTTTTCTTATTAATCACAACAACTGCTCCAAATGCTATGACAGCCACAACAAGAATAACTACATATATACCAGCATGACTGTTATCTCCAGTTGTAACCAGTTCTTCATCCGCTGCCACCTCTGGTAAATCGCCTTTTGTTTCAGGATCTCCTGCTACAACAAGTTCTTCATCCGCTGCTACTTCTGCACTTCCTCCAGCAATCAGCCTTGTACTATCAGAACTGCCTGTAATATCAGAACTACCTGTACTTTTGCTGCTATTAGAGATATTTGAGTCTGATGTAACTCCAGTACCTGATGTAACTCCAGTACCTGACATAATTCCAGTACCTGATGAGGCATTAGAACCAGATATATTACTATCACTGCCTCCATTACTGCTATTTGTTGCTGAACTTTCCTTTATACTTTCTCTTTCACTTTCTGCCTGACTTTCTCTTATACTTTCTCTTTCGCTCTCCGCCTGGCTTTCTCTTATACTTTCTCTTTCGCTCTCCGCCTGGCTTTCTCTTATACTTTCTTTTTCACTTTCTGCCTGGCTTTCTCT
>CAMDYG010000026.1 GCA_945910225.1 uncultured Eubacterium sp.
ATTCACTTTCTGATTCACTTTCTGATTCACTTTCTGATTCACTTTCTGATTCACTTTCTGATTCACTCTCATGTTCATTATTCACTTTATCAATATTGATTATAACTGTTGCACTCTTTGTATATTCTTTACCATTTACGTTAAGGACAACATTATATTCAAATGTATCCTTTCCTGAATAGCCTTTATCTGGTGTGTATTCAAATGTTCCATCATCATTTAATATTACTTTTCCATGTTTTGTTTCAGTTTTTACAACAGCTTTTAATGACCTTACCTTATCAGGATTATTTACTATCTGATTAATATCATTATTTAATACAGATGTTCCATCTAATATAGTATCCTGTTTAACAGAGTACTCATCATCTGATGCAGAAGGAAGAATAACTGCAGCTGGTGCATCTGTAAATTCTTTACTAAATGTCAGTTCTGATATTTTTCCATTAAATATGCATTTTTTATTTGTATATGAATATCCGGCATATCCATCCTTTGCTTTTATTTTTACATAAGCTGTCTGAGGTTGTGATGATATTTCTTCAGCATATTTAACTGTAAATGTTCCATCTCCATTGTCAGTAACATCGTTCTGACCAGCTACTAATTCAAAATGATCATCTAATGTATCAATTACCTCAGATGATTCAAATGGTAAAGCTGTAATGGACACCATTATCTGATTAAAACTCTTATTTAACTCATCAGTATTAGAAGCTGTGTAAAATTTATCTGCATATCCTCCATCAGAATAAGTGAACTTTGTTTTAAATTTTGATTTTGTATATGATAATGTTTTATTTCCAAGAGATACTCTTACCAAATCATTAATATCTTTATTATCCTTCATTAATGCTATTGTATATATCTCTGCCCCCGCATCTGACAATTTCTTTCCTGCAGTCTGGGCATAATATGATCCGTTCAGATTATCTTTGGAACCTGTATACTCTTTACCATTTACATAGTAAGTTCCCCAGATTTTATCACTATCATAAGTATTAGCATCACCATCTGTGAACAATATTACAGATGTACCCATTAAGTTATCAACAATATCGGATACTTTATTAAGTCCCTGTTCAATATTAGTATTGTTTCCAAGTCCTTCTTTGACATACCCTACATTATTTCTTTTCTTATAACCATATAAAAAGTCATAATAGTTATAATCTTCCTCATACATACTCTTTGTATATATTGAATTGATTTTGTCCATTATTTCATTTCTGTCAGATGAATTAATTATCTCTGCAGTTGCTGTCTTGCAATACATAATAATTGAAACTTTATTATTACTTCCATCTGGTAAAATGTATTTTAGAAAATTGTTGACTGACTGTGTAGCAACATACCATCTTGTATCTTCATATGATGCTGCCATCTTATCATCATCAGCTCCAGTATTTATAGAGCATGCCATACTTGATGATCTGTCCATTACAATTACTATATTGTTGTTATCACTTGTAAGAGAAGGAAGATTTTTAGAAGCTGCTGTAAATTTAAGTGTATAATAACCATTTTCATCAGGCTCTTCATTTAGTATTTCTTTGCTAAGGTCTAATGTTTCATCTAAAAGATATGTTTTCGCATATATTGTTGTATCTGATGTTATGCTGTCTCCATTATTAAATCCACTAACTATTATGCCATAATTTTTATTATCGGATTTTAATGTAACAGTATCTCCATTTTTCACATATATTTCTTTAGTATCATCATCACTTCTGAATATAACCTTATTATATCCATCTTTTTTTTGCTCTGATACTGCATTATCTGTAACTAATACAATATTATCTGATAGTTCTTTCTCACTTGCATGTGCTTTACTGGCAACCAATGGTACTATTCCAGTAATTGCTACAATTACTATTAATAATCCTATGATTATTTTCTTTGTAACATTTCTTTTCATAGATATCCTCCTAATAAGATTGAACTGTCAGACAGTCCTTAATAAAAATCTATATTAGTAGGATTTACCATTTATACCATATTTATACTCTGCAATATTCCTTTATTGCTGTTTCATACAGATTGTTTCCTTCGCTGTCTATTACAACAACTACTGGAAGATTCTCAACCTCAAGCTCCCTTATTGCTTCTGTTCCCAGATCATCATAAGCTATTACTGTTGATTTCTTGATACATTTGCTAAGAATTGCACCTGCACCGCCTACTGCGGCAAAGTACACTGCACCATTTCTTACTATTGCATCTATTACTGCCTGTGAACGCTTGCCTTTTCCTATCATTCCCTTAAGTCCAAGGTCGAGAAGGTCTGGTGCATATTTGTCCATACGGCTTGCCGTTGTTGGACCTGCTGAACCTATTGGTCTTCCTTCTCTTGCCGGAGATGGTCCCATGTAATATATTATGTTGTTCTTCATATCTATTGGAAGTGGCTGTCCTGCTGCCAGAGCCTCTGCCATTCTCTTGTGTGCCGCATCTCTTGCTGTATAGATTGTTCCTGTTATATATACATAATCTCCTGAATGAAGACTCTTTGCATCTTCATCACTTATTGGTGCATTAATATATTTATCCATAATTAACCTCCTCTGATTATATTACTCTGTGTGAATGTCTGTTTACATGGCAGCAAATGTTGACTGCAACTGGAAGTCCTGCAATATGTGTAGGATATGTCTCTATGTTTATTGCAAGTGCTGTCTGTGTTCCGCCAAGTCCGCCTGGACCGATTCCTAACTTGTTGATTTTCTCAAGCATTTCTTTCTCTAAGTCACGGACATATTCAACTGGTGACTCTTCATTCAAGTCTCTTGTCAATGCCTTCTTTGCGAGGTAAGCACATTTTTCAAATGTTCCTCCGATTCCGACACCGACTACCATTGGAGGACAGGCATTAGGTCCTGCATCCTTAACAGCTGTAAGTATTGCTTCTTTGACACCTTCAATTCCGTCTGCTGGCTTTAACATGAATACCCTGCTCATGTTTTCGCTTCCGAATCCCTTAGGTGCAACTGTTATGTCAACCTTGTCTCCTGGAACTATATTAAAATGTATTACTGCAGGAGTGTTATCCTTGGTATTCTCCCTGTAGATTGGATCTTTAACAACTGATTTTCTTAAATATCCGTCAACATATCCTCTTCTTACACCCTCGTTAATTGCCTCTGTGATATCACCGCCTGTAAGATGGACATCCTGTCCAACATTGATGAACACTACTGCCATTCCTGTATCCTGACATATAGGTATCATATCCTCTCCCGCAATCTTTAAATTCTCTTCAAGCTGTCCAAGCACCTGCTTTCCAAGTGCAGATTCTTCATTCTTAACTGCATTTTCAAAGACATTCTTCATATCATCAGTAAGAAAATGATTGGCCTCTATGCACATTTCCTTAATATTGTCTGTGATTATTGATACATTAATCTCTCTCATTGCTAATTCCTTTCTTACATTTTAATTATTAATTAATCCCGTAAATATTAAAAATCTTTTTAATTCTTCACGCCAGAATTTCCATTCATGTCCGATTTGTTCAATTTCATCATATACATAACTGTATTCATTATGGCTCATGAAATAATCTCTTAATATATGATTCATGTCTATCCATGGATCAAGCTCCCCACATGCATGATATATTTGTGGTTTTATGCCTTCCTGATCTATTAATTTATCAGCCTGGTATGTTATCCCATATTCTGTTTTATGCAAATCCCCATCACCATAAAGTTGTATTCTTCTCAATGATTTTTCACTTCCATCATTAAGAAATTCTGAATCAGCTTTGTCTCCTGCTGAAAATGCACCAACAGTTCCGTATTTTTCCGGATATTTAAGTGCTATGTGTAAACAGCCATATCCGCCATTAGAAAATCCTGATACATAGTTATCTTCTCTTTTATCAGAAAGACATGGAAACATGTTCATAATTATACTGAATAATTCTTTTCCAACATATGATTCATACTTATCTCCTATATTCATATTAACAAAGCATGAATTCTGCACATTTGGAAGTATTGCTGCAAACCTGCCCTCATCAACATATTCAATTATTGGTGAATGGTACAGCCATACTTTATTATCACCACTGCTTCCATGATATAACCACAACACTGGAAGTTTCTCATCCTTCTTTATATCTGGTGGCAGAATAACTGTGCATTCCATATTACGCTTAAGATATATAGAAAAATGATTAACATTCATTACTGCTGCCATATATGTCCTCCATCCTGTATGACTGTTTTTTTATTATGTTAACTGTCTCATGTATACATTTATCCCAGAATGTGAAATCATGATTTCCTGCTGCCTCATAATAATTGACATTAAGTCCTGCATCTGATGCATATTTATACCATTGTCTGCTCATTGGCAATATCTGATCCTGTAATCCACATCTTATATAAAATTCTGGATACTTTTCAACATTTATCTTGATGTTATCCTCTTTTAAACAATTCATTACATCAAATCCTTTATCTGATAATTGACTTCTATCACCAAATATCTGATATGTATTAATTCCCTGTGGATTATCGAATCTTTTTTCTATATCAAGTAATCCTGAATATGAAAATATCTTGCCATATACATCAGGCTTAATAAGTGCAGCATGGACTGCTCCATATCCACCCATTGACATTCCTGCAATATAACGGTCTTTTCTGTCACATGATAATCCGAACCAGTTAGTACATGTTTCAATCAATTCTTCTGTTAAAAATGTAAAATATTTTCTGCCATGTTCATTATCTACGTAGCATTTGTTATCTCCTGAAATCATAACAACTGCTATATTAGTATTATCAATATAATCTGCCACTCTGGATTTCGTAATCCATGTTGTATAATCTCCTCCCATTCCATGAAGAAGATATAATGTCTTATAATTACCCCTCCCCTGAGGAATAATTATATTAATCATAACCGGCATACCAAGTGCTTTTGATTCATAATTTATATTTATTAGAGCCATCTTTTCTCCCATAAAAAAGGGAACTGACACATCCTTTAAAATGTGGCAGTTCCCTTAATATTATTCTTCGGAATCTACTGTATTATCTGTGTCTTCTTCAAAGCCTTCTGCATCCTTGCCTTCTTCATCGGCAGGCTGCTTTCTTACTTTGGCAATTGTTGCTACTTTGACTCCTTCATCAAGGTTAATAAGCTTAACACCTGATGTTATTCTTCCAAGATTAGATATATCTGAACACTGAAGTCTGATTATGATTCCCTCTGTTGTAATAAGCATTACTTCTCTAGTATCATCAACAGCCTTAGCTCCTACGACATTACCAGTCTTTTCTGTTATCTTGTAACATTTGACACCTTTACCACCACGATGCTGAACTGTATATTCGTCAATGTCTGTTCTCTTACCCATACCATTTTCTGATACTATAAGCATAGTATCTCCCTGGGTACTTACCTGAACACCAACTACCTCATCCTCATCCATAAGACTCATACCAATAACACCCATTGCTGAACGTCCTGTTGGTCTTACATCTGTTTCTTTAAATCTTATACACTGTCCAAGCATTGTTACCATAAGAATCTCTGCCTGATCATCTGTAAGTTTAACTTCTATAAGCTCATCATCTTCTCTTAAATTGATTGCCTGGATTCCTGTTTTTCTTATATTGGCAAATTCTTTAACAGGTGTCTTCTTAACGATACCCTTCTTAGTTGCCATGAACAGATAATGTGTATCCTGTAACATATCAATCTTAACAGGTACAACTGCTGTGATTGTCTCACCAGGTGCTAACTGTAAAAGATTAATTATTGCAGTTCCTCTTGAAGTTCTTGATGCTTCAGGAATCTCATAAGCCTTTAACTTGTAAGCTCGTCCAGTATTAGTAAAGAATGTAAGCACATGATGCGATGTTGTCATGAATAAATCCTTGATGTAATCATCATCTATTGTCTGCATTCCCTTTATTCCCTTACCACCACGATGCTGGCTCTTGAAGTTATCAGGTGTCATTCTCTTTACATAACCTAAGTTAGTTCTTGCAATAACACATGGTTCATCTGGAATAAGGTCTTCCATTGAGATATCATATTCATCATATCCGATAGAAGTTCTTCTGTCGTCACCATATTTGTCTGCTATCTCTAAAATCTCAGTCTTGATAACACCAAGAAGTAACTTCTTATCTGCAAGAATTGCCTTGTATTCTTTAATCTTCTCATGAAGTTCTTTTAATTCAGCTTCCAGCTTGCTTCTTTCCAGACCTGTCAAAGCTCTAAGACGCATATCCACGATAGCCTGAGCCTGTGCTTCTGAAAGTGCGAATTCTGCCATTAAGCTTTCCTTGGCAATCTGAACATTAGCAGAACCTCTGATTATTGAGATAACTCTGTCGATATTATCTAAGGCAATCATTAAGCCCTCTAAAATGTGGGCTCTTTCCTCTGCCTTATTAAGATCAAACTTAGTCCTTCTTGTAACTACTTCTTCCTGATGAAGAAGATAGTATCTTAACATGTCATACAGGTTAAGTACCTTTGGCTGGTTATCTACTAATGCAAGCATGATCACTCCAAATGTATCCTGTAACTGTGTATGTTTGTATAACTGGTTAAGTATTATGTTAGGATTGACATCTCTTCTTAACTCAATGGCAATTCTCATACCCTCTCTGTCAGATTCATCTCTTAAATCTGTTATTCCGTCAATCTTCTTATCTCTTACAAGCTCTGCTATTTTCTCAATAAGCTTTGCTTTGTTAACCATATATGGAAGCTCTGTAACAACAATTCTGTTCTTGCCGTTATTCATTGGCTCAATATTGGTTACAGCTCTTACCTTTAACTTGGCTCTTCCTGTACGATAAGCTTCTTCAATTCCCATCTTTCCAATGATTGTTCCACCTGTAGGAAAGTCAGGACCTTTAACTATATCAAGAATTTCCTCAATTGTTGTATCTCTGTCTTCTTCTACCTTGTTATCAATCATCTTGACAACAGCACCTATAACTTCTCTTAAGTTATGAGGTGGTATATTAGTAGCCATACCTACAGCAATACCTGATGTACCATTACACAGCAGGTTAGGATATCTTGATGGAAGTACTGTAGGTTCTTTTTCTGTTTCATCAAAGTTAGGTATGAAATCTACAGTATCTTTGTTAAGATCTCTTGTCATCTCCATAGATATCTTGCTGAGTCTTGCCTCTGTATATCGCATGGCTGCGGCTCCATCACCATCAACTGAACCGAAGTTACCATGTCCGTCAACAAGCGGATATCTTGTATTGAAATCCTGAGCAAGCTTTACTAATGCCTCATAAATTGATGAATCTCCATGTGGATGATATTTACCCATTGTATCACCAACGATACGGGCACATTTTCTATGTGGCTTATCAGGACCATTGTTAAGTTCTATCATTGAATATAGGATTCTTCTCTGTACCGGCTTAAGACCATCTCTTACATCCGGAAGTGCTCTTGAAGCGATAACACTCATGGCATAATCTATGTAATAATTTTCCATAGTTTTCTGCATATCGACTTCCTGAACTTTATCAAAGATATGTTCGTCCATTATTATAATTCCTTTCCGTGAAGTTATTAATTAACGCAATGTATGCTAGTTGCACCATACAAGACAACATCACAATATTATTTAGCGTACAAGCATGCACATAATATTCTGATATTGTCTTATGCGCTGCTCGTTAGATATCCAGGTTTTTAACAAATTTAGCATTTGCTTCTATGAAATCTCTTCTTGGTTCTACTTTGTCACCCATAAGTGTTGAGAATGTTACATCAAGTTCTGAATCATCATCTTCATTCATGTTAACTCTTAATAATACTCTCTTCTGTGGATCCATTGTTGTTTCCCACAACTGTTCTGCATCCATCTCACCAAGTCCCTTATAACGCTGGACTTTATTGTTCTGGTCTCTTCCGATTTCTGTCATGATAGCATTAAGTTCATCATCATTATAGGCGTACCAGATTTTTTTATTCTTCTCAACCTTATAAAGTGGTGGCTGTGCAAGATATACATGACCTTCTCTTATAAGATCAGGCATGAATCTGTACAGGAATGTAAGAAGAAGTGTTGCAATATGAGCACCATCTACATCGGCATCTGTCATAATAATAATTTTGTGATAACGAAGCTTGCTTATATCAAAATCTTCATGAATACCTGTACCAAATGCAGTAATCATAGCCTTAATCTCTGCATTTCCAAGAATTCTGTCAAGTCTTGCCTTTTCAACATTAAGAATCTTTCCTCTAAGTGGCAGGATAGCCTGTGTTGCACGGCTTCTTGCTGTTTTAGCTGAACCACCGGCTGAATCTCCCTCTACGATATAGATTTCACAATTCTTAGGATCTTTATCTGAGCAGTCTGCTAACTTACCTGGTAATGATGTACTTTCAAGTGCAGTCTTTCTTCTTGTAAGATCTCTTGCCTTTCTTGCCGCCTCTCTTGCTCTCTGCGCAAGTAAAGATTTCTCACATATAGACTTGGCAACTGCAGGATTCTGCTCCAAAAAATATGTAAGCTGTTCACTTACTATACTGTCAACAGCACCTCTTGCTACAGTATTACCAAGCTTCTGCTTAGTCTGTCCTTCAAACTGTGGATCTTCTATCTTAACTGAAACAATAGCAGTAAGACCTTCTCTTATATCATCTCCTGAAAGTCCCTGTTCACTTTCTTTAAGAATCTTATTACTTCTTGCATAATCATTAAATGTCTTAGTTAAAGCATTTCTGAAACCTGTCAGATGTGTACCACCCTCAGGAGTTTTAATATTATTAACAAATGAGTCAACTACCTCGTTGTATCCATCATTATGCTGAAATGCTACTTCAACCTGGACATTATCTTTCATTCCTTCACAATAGATAATCTGGCTGTATAAAGGTTCCTTGCTTTTATTAAGGTATTCAACAAATTCTTTAATTCCACCTTCATAATGAAATACCTTTTCCTGCTCAAGACCTTCTCTTAAATCAGTAAGAGTAATTTTGATTCCTTTGGTAAGAAATGCCATTTCTCTTAATCTGTGCATAAGAATATCATATTCAAATACTGTTGTTTCCTGGAAAATCTCAGCATCCGGAAGGAAAGTAACCTTAGTTCCTGTATCTTCAATATCACAATCTCCAACAATCTTAAGGTCATAACATATTTTTCCTCTTTCATATCTCTGCTGATATATATGTCCATTTCTCTTTACCTGAACTTCCAGCCATTCAGATAATGCATTAACAACAGATGCACCAACACCATGAAGTCCTCCGGACACCTTATATCCTCCACCACCGAACTTACCTCCAGCATGAAGAACAGTATATACAACTTCGATGGCAGGTCTTCCTGTTTTATGATTAATATCTACAGGTACACCTCTACCATTATCAATTACAGTGATAGAGTTATCTTTATTGATCATAACTTCAATATGTGTACAAAAGCCTGCCAATGCTTCATCAATTGCATTGTCAACTATCTCATACACAAGATGATGAAGTCCTCTTCCTGATGTACTTCCTATGTACATACCAGGTCTTTTTCTTACGGCTTCAAGACCTTCAAGTACCTGAATCTGGTCTCCACCATAATTCTTCTCTGCATTCTGATCTGCCACTTTAATTCCTCCTACTAATTCTCATTAACTACATGTCCATCTGTTACTTTAAATATTTTGTCTATATTCATTCTGTTATTAATGAATTCATCTAATCCGGTACAGGTAACAATAGTCTGTATATCTCCTATACTGTTTATCAGAAAATTCTGTCTGTTACTGTCAAGTTCAGATAGCACATCATCAAGCAAAAGAACAGGTGTGTCTTTAATAATTGTTTTAACAAGTTCTATTTCAGATAACTTCAATGATAAAGCTGCTGTTCTTTGCTGACCCTGAGATCCATATTTTCTCACATCATTTCCATTAATAAAAAAAACAAGATCATCTTTATGTGGTCCAATACTTGTAGATTTGTACCTTATATCCTTGTCTCTTGAATTAATTATTTCTCTTTCAAGATCTTCTATACAGGTATTAGGAACATATTTTACTTCTAAATGTTCTGTTTCTCCTGTTAGTTTAGAATGAATATCTCTTATTATTGAATTAATTCTTTCTATGAAACTCTGCCTTCCCTTGATTATAAGGCTTCCATACTTTACAAGCTGCATATCCCAGATATCAAGTGTCTGCATTAACTGTTCTGATGGAGAAAATGCTATATCTTTGAGAAGCTTATTTCTCTGATTCAGAACTTTATTATAGTTAACAAGATTACTAAGATATATCTTATCCAGCTGGCCGAGTTCCATATCTATAAATCTTCTTCTTTCTGAAGGACCATTTTTTATAATGTTAAGATCCTCAGGTGAAAAGAAAATAATATTAATTATGCCAAAAAGCTCTACTGCTTTCTTTATTGGAATACCATTAACTGCTATTCCTTTATTTTTATTTTTCTTAAGGTGCATGTCAATTCTGTATCTTATATCATGCTTTAAAACATTAAGCTTAATATGTGATTCATCATGACCAAATCTTATTATTTCTTTATCCTTGCTTCCACGATGTGACTTGGAAGTAGAACATAAATATAATGATTCTAATATGTTAGTCTTTCCCTGAGCATTATCTCCATATATTATATTGACATGCTCATTGAACTTCATATCAAGAAATTCATAATTCCTGTAATCCTTTAACTCAACAGATTCGACTATCACATTAACACCTATTTTTTAATAAGAATACTAGAGCCGTTGTATTCTACAACTTCTCCGCCATAAAGCTTTTTACCGCGCTGGGTTTCTACAGCACCATTAACTTTCACTTCGCCATCCTGAATAACAATCTTTGCTTCTACTCCTGACTCTACAAGTCCGGCCGCTTTAATTGCCTGTCCAAGCTTAATGAAATCATCTCTTAATACTATCTCTTCCATAACTTTTCCCTTCTTTTATCTTAATTAAGCTGTAAAGTTTACAGGAAGAATAAGATAAATATAATTTTCCTCTTTGTCTCTTATAAAGCATGGAGACTTATGGTTAACAAGGAACATATTAACATTCTCATCATCAATAACTCTTAATGCATCCATAAGGAACTTAGGGTTGAATCCTATCATTATATCCTTACCTTCTTTATCTATATCAATATCTTCATTAAGAGCACCTACTGCTGAATTAACATTAACCTGAAGAAGTCCATTCTGAATATTAATAATAATAGGCTTCTTATCTCCTTCTCTTATAAGAAGATTAGCTCTGTCTATAGAATCTAAAAATTCTTTCTTATTGATACTAACTTTAGTCTCGTAATCATTAGAGAGCATCTGGTTAATCTTAAAGTATTCACCTTCGATAAGTCTCGATACAACATGAGTCTGATCAAATTCAAATAAAACATGATTATTAGTGAAATATATATTAACGATACTCTCTGCATCAGCATTAAGTATTTTACTGATTTCCTGAAGAGTCTTTCCAGGTATAACAACTCTTACATCATCTGTTTTACCTTCAAGTTTTATATTTCTTATAGCAATTCTGTGACCATCAAGACCTACTACTTTAAGATTACCTTCACTTACTTCAAAAAGTTCACCAGTCATCATCTTATTGTTATCATTCATTGCTATAGAAAAGATTGTCTGATTAATAACTTCTCTTAACTGGAACTGTGAAAGAGATATCATTTTATCTTTTATGATAGCTGGAAGATAAGAAAAATCTTCTCCTGATTTACCAGCTATATTGAATTTACTCTTCTCACATGTAATAAGAGCATTATTATTGTCATCTGTAGAAAGAGTTATGTCATTATCAGGAAGCTTTCTTACAATTTCTGAAAAAAGCTTGGCATCAATTGCTACTTTACCTTTTTCAATAATTTCACCTTCTACTATTGTTTCAATACCAAGTTCCATATCATTACCAGTGAATTTGATTTCATTAGTTGTAGCATCTATAAGAATACATTCTAATATATTCATGGTAGTTCTTGTAGGAACTGCTTTCATAACAATACTTACAGCTTTGTTTAAGTTGGATTTAGAGAATACTAATTTCATGTTAATAACTTCCTTTCAAATAAAAATTGAATTGTGTGCTTATATATAAATATATAAATTCAGTAGCCGTAGTATTAGGCGGTGTTAAAATGTCAATTACTATGATAAAGCCTTGAAAATACTATGGTTCACGATTTAATAACTATGTTAGAAATACCATTAAACCATGTTAAAAAGTCATGTAAAATTGTTGAAATAAAAATTAATGAAAATATGAAAAAAATGTTATCAAATCAAATCAACATAACAATAACATTATACTGACAGATTATCATGAACAAATTGTGCATAACTTTTACTAAATTGTTAAGAATGATTAAGTTTTTTAATTAAGATGTCAACAGTATTTTTAGTTGACTCATTAGTAGTGGTCTCCTGGGCTATTTTTTCAGCTCCATATATAATAGTTGTATGATTTCTGTTTCCCATAGCCTTACCTATTGCCTCAAGAGGAGTCTGTGTCATCTGTCTGCATAAGTACATGGCAATCTGTCTTGGAAATGTAATATCAGCACTTCTTCTATGAGAAATAATATCTTCGGGCTTTATATGGAAATGTTCAGCAACAACCTGAATGATTATTTCCGGAGTTATTTCTTCCTTAGAATAAGGAGATATTAAATCTTTTAATGTATTTTCAGCAAATTCAGCAGTAAGTGGTGTATGCGAAAGCTTAGAATATGCTGATAATTTGGTAAGAGCTCCCTCAAGCTCACGGATACTGGAAGTTATATTAGTTGCAACATAATCTTTAACTTCATAAGGAAAATCTATACCAAGAGCTTCAGACTTCTTATTAATAATTGCCATCTTAGTTTCATATGTAGGAATCTGTATATCTACTGGTAATCCACTTTCAAATCTTGTCCTTAATCTGTCAGGAAGAGATTCCATTTCCTTAGGTGGACGATCTGATGATATAACAATCTGCTTACCAAGAAGATAAAGATCATTAAATGTATTGAAGAATTCTTCCTGGGTTGAAATCTTACCTATAATAAACTGTATATCATCAATAAGAAGAACATCTATGTTACGATATTTATTACGGAACTCAGTATTCTTCTTATTCTGAACTGATTCAATAAGTTCATTGGTAAATGTCTCAGATGTTACATATAAAACCTTCTTAGAAGGATCGCTGGCAATTATAAAATGCGCTATAGCCTGCATAAGATGAGTTTTTCCTAAGCCGGCTCCTCCATATATAAAGAGAGGATTATATATTTTGCCTGGTGTCTCAGCTACAGCTAATGATGCAGCATGAGCAAGATTATTATTAGTACCTACAACAAATGTGTTGAATGTATAATTAGGATTCAGATTCTGAGTTGCTACATTATTAGTAGTAGAAACTGAGGAAATCTTTTTCTTTAATTCCTCTTCATCCTTTTCTTCTAATGAAATAAGTCTTACAGTATATTCCTTATTCATTACTTCGCATATTGTTATTTCAAGAAACTTAAGATACCTTTTTTCAATGTAAACAATACCCATTTCACTTGATGAATATGTAAGTGTGATTACATTGCCATCAAGCTTGTATACCTTAAGAGGTTTGATCCAGGTATTAAAAGAAATATCCTGAATATCATGCTCTTCTTTAAAAGTAGAGAGGATAAAATCCCATTTATCATTTAAAATTTCTAATTCATCCATAATATCATTGCCTTTCTGGGCTGTTAATTTGCTTTTCTTTTCATTTAAAAACATTCCCTTATATAATATATCATTTATAAAATTTTTTCAATAAATTGGGCAAATTTACGACTGTTTATAATTATCTTGAAAACTTTTTTTGAAAATGTTTTGTTCATAACGTTATTAGAAAATAAAATGTCGAAAATAGGGACTTTTTTGAGAATTATATGAAAAACTGACAGAGTTTTATATAGTTATCCACAAGTTATTAACAAATTGTTGATAACTTGTGGGTTTACTTATATAAAAATGCTTATAAGTATCCTGTTTATGCGATTTATTGCATTGTCAATAACCTGTTGAAAGCGATTTGTATAGATTTGGTATATTTCAAAATAAATTCAGTAAATGTCAAGTTTTTCTTGACTTTATAATGTTTAACAAATATAATCAAGTCTGTGTTTTGAAATTTTTTATATGAAAATATTCTTACCATAATAAACTATAATGGTAATGAAGGAGGTGCATAGACTATGAAAATGACATTTCAGCCAAAGAACAGACAGAGATCTAAGGTTCATGGATTCAGATCAAGAATGAGTACTGCTGGTGGAAGAAAAGTATTAGCAGCTAGAAGAGCTAAGGGCAGAAAGAAGCTTTCAGCTTAATTGATTTAATTTATTTTTCTTGATTATTCGGGCAGATGGGAATATCTCATCTGCTTTTTTCAGATTGTAACATTATTTTATAATTATAATAATATTGATTTTTAATGGTGGAAGAGATGAAGTATAAGGATTTTGAAACATTAAGAAGTAATGAAGATTTTAAAAAGGTATACAATTATAAGAAATCTTATGCTAATAAGAATCTTATAATGTATGTTTTTGAGAATGGAACGGATACAAAAAGATTAGGAGTATCTGTGAGTAAAAAAGTCGGGAATAGTATTGTCCGACACAGACTGGCCAGATTGATACGTGAAGCGTTCCGCCTGAGTACTGATTATATACCCGATGGTTATGATTATGTTGTTATAGCCAGAGCTGGTCTGAAAGATAAGGGTTTTTTTGAAACTAAGGAATCAATGATTCATTTATTGAAACTTCATAAGCTTTATAAGCATGATTAATTGGCAGTTTTTATGAAAGATATAAAGAAAATGCTAAAAAATGCGGGTAAATTTATAGTTCTTAAGATTATAAGATTATATCAGCTCGCAATATCTCCTTATAAAGGAGGAAAATATTGCAGCTTTATTCCAACATGTTCGCAGTATGCAATAGAGGCAATAGAAATGTATGGAGTTTTCTTAGGTGGATGGTTGGCACTTAAAAGAATATTAAGGTGCAATCCATTTAATAAGAATGCTTATGGCTTTGATCCAGTGCCGGTAGGCAAGTTTGGAAAAAGAAAAAAGCAATAAACAACTAAATATTTGGATAGTGCTGATTATGCGGAGGTGACAAATTGAGTATTATTAAGCCAATTGCACAATTATTAGGTTACATTTTAGATATCCTTTTTAAGGGTCTTAATGCAATCGGAATTGGTAATATTGCTATAGCAATCGTTATATTTACTCTGCTTGTTAAGATGTTAATGCTTCCATTACAGATTAAGCAGCAGAAGATGGCTAAGTTACAGTCAGTTATGAATCCAGAGATAAAGGCTATTCAGGAGAAGTATAAGGGTAAGAATAGCGATACAGCTGCCATGCAGAAAATGCAGATGGAAACAAAGGCTGTATATGAAAAGTATGGAGTATCACAGTGGGGAAGTTGTATTCAGCTTCTTATCCAGATGCCAATTCTTTTCGCACTTTACAGAGTTTTCCAGCAGATTCCACTTTATATTTCACAGATTAAGGTATTATTCCTTAATATCCTTGGTGGTAATGGAGCTGAAGGTATTTCATCTGTATCAGGTTATGCTGATACACTTAATGAGATATATGGAAAAACTGTTAACTGGAGCAACACTAATACTGCCGTAACAACACTTAATTCATTTACAGCAGACCAGTGGAACAGCTTAAAAGAAGCTTTCCCAACATTTTCAGATATGATTACACAGAATCTTGATAAGATTAATCATATGAACACTTTCTTAGGTGTTAATATGTCACAGAATCCTGGTTTTGGTTTTCATATAGCATTTTTAATTCCTGTTCTTGCCGGAATAACACAGTTTATTTCTGTTAAGGTATCACAGGCAGGAATGACACAGCCAGACAGTGATAATCCAGCTGCTGCATCTATGAAGATGATGACATATTTTATGCCTATTATGTCAGCATTCCTTGCAATAAGTCTTCCAGCAGGTCTTGGTGTTTACTGGATTGCAACTGCTGTTATACAGACAATACAGACAATCTTTATCAATAAGTACTATGATAAGCTTGGAGCAGATGCAATTGTTGAGAAGAATATAGAAAAACGTAATAAGAAGAGAGCTAAAAAGGGTCTTCCAGCAGAAACAATAGTTAAAGGTGCTTCTGTAAATACTAAAAATGTTAACAAGAATTCTTCTGTATCAGCAAGTGCTGAGAGAGCAAGAAAGCTTCAGGAAAAGAAAGAAGCTAATGATAAAAAGCTTCAGGAATTAAAAGAAGCTGCTGCAGCCAGTGGAAAGGCTGCTAAACCAGGTAGTCTTGCTGATAAAGTAGGAATGGTATCAAGATATAACGAAATTAACGATAAAAGAAAATAGAGAGGGTTAAGTAATGGAATATATTGAAGTTACAGGAAAATCTGTTGAAGAAGCCATAACTAATGCCTGCACAAAGCTTGGTATTCCAAGCAGCAAGCTTGATTATGAGGTTATTGAAAAAGGAAGCTCAGGACTTTTTGGTATCTTTAATTCAAAGCCAGCTAAAATCAAGGCTAGAGAAAAGTCTGATGAAGTAGAAGTTAAGGCTGTTAAAGAGACTGAACAGAAAGAAGTTAAAGCAACAGCAGAAAAGGCTGTTGAAAAGAAAGAAGACAGCAAAAAGCCAGTTAAAAAAGAAACATTTAATAATGAACCAAAGACTGAGACTAAGGCAGAAGATAAAGTAGAAACTAAAACAGAGGCAAAGTCTGTATCACAGCCACAGTCTAAGCAGGAGCCATTTACTTCAAGTCAGAAAGAAACAATAACTAATGATATTAAGGCATTCCTTGACAGCATGTTTGGTGCTATGAATATGGAAGTTGCAGTAGATATTACATTTGACGATGAAGAAAATAGTGTTAATGTAGATCTTTCAGGAGATAATATGGGAGTACTTATTGGTAAGAGAGGACAGACTCTTGATTCAATACAGTATCTTACAAGTCTTGTAATTAACAAGAACAGTGAAAAGTATGTCCGTATCAAGTTAGATACAGAAAATTACAGAAAGAGAAGAAAAGATACTCTTGAGTCTCTTGCAAAGAATATCGCATATAAGGTTAAGAGAAGCAGAAGACCTGTTTCACTTGAGCCTATGAATCCATATGAAAGAAGAATTATTCATTCAGCACTTCAGTCAGATAAGTTTGTATCTACAAGAAGTGAGGGTGAAGAACCTTTCAGACATGTTGTTGTATATCTTGAAAGAGATAATAATAACAGATATAACAGATAATTAGATATAGGATTTTAAGAAATGCTGTGGTATTATTACTACAGCATTTTTAATTTGTGCAGATGACACAAAAAGAAGAGTGTTTATTATGGTTTCATAATTTGGAGGATGGAAATGGAAGACACAATAGCAGCTATCTCTACCAGCACTATGTCTAGTGGTGGAATAAGCATTGTGAGAATTAGTGGTCCAGAGGCAGTTAATATCGGAGATAAAATATTCAGATCTAAGAAGAATATAAAATTGTCAGATGTAAATAGTCATACTGTCCATTTTGGAACAATTGAAGAAGACAATAATGAAATAGATGAAGTTCTTGTAATTGTAATGAAAGCACCTAATACATATACAAGAGAAGATATTGTAGAAATAGATTGCCATGGAGGAATACTTGTAACTAAAAAAGTATTAGAAGCTGTTCTTAATGCAGGTGCAAGACTTGCTGAACCTGGCGAATTTACAAAAAGAGCATTTCTTAATGGAAGAATAGATTTGTCACAGGCTGAAGCAGTAATTGATGTTATTAATGCCAAGAATGAATATGCATTAAAGGCATCTGTTAATCAGCTTGATGGAAAATTATCAGAAAGAATAAAAAACGTCCGTGAAATATTATTAAATAATGTTGCATTTATTGAAGCAGCATTAGATGATCCAGAACATTATGATGTTGACAGTAATGTTGATAATATGAAAAAAGATGTTGATAACTGTCTTGATATTGTTGATAAGTTATTAAAAACCGCAGAAAATGGGCGAATTATGCATGATGGAATCCGTACAGTTATTTTGGGGAAAACTAATGCAGGAAAGTCAAGTCTTCTTAATGTGCTTGCGAGAGAAGAAAGAGCAATAGTAACTGATATAGAAGGAACAACAAGAGATACACTTGAAGAAGTTATTAATCTTTCTGGAATTACTCTTAACCTTATTGACACTGCCGGAATAAGAAAGACAGATGACGTTGTTGAGAGCATAGGAGTCAATAAGGCCAAGAAGCTTGCAAAAGATGCTGATCTGATAATATATGTAGTTGATTCTTCCCGTGCATTAGATGATAATGATTACGAGATTATTGAATTGATAAAAGATAAGAAGGTTCTTGTTATTCTTAATAAATCTGATCTTAACCAGATAACCACAACACAGGATATTAAGAAAATTATTGATTGTGAGGTTGTGTCTATATCTGCAAAGAATGAAACTGGAATAGAAGATTTGGAAAATACTATTAAAGATATGTTTTTTAATGGTAAGATATCTGTTAATGAGGATGTATATATTACTAATGCAAGACATAAAGAATTGTTAAAACAGACAATTGAAAGCCTTAATCTTGTTAAAGATGGAATTGATAATATGATAAGTGAAGATTTTCTTACAATTGATCTTATGTCAGCATATGAGAAGCTTGGCTTAATAATTGGAGAAGAAGTTGAAGATGATCTTGCCGACAGAATTTTCTCAAAATTCTGCATGGGTAAATAATTATAGTAAAGATATGCATATAAGAATGGAGATAAAGTTATTATGCCTAATATTAAAGAAAAATATGATGTTGTAGTTGTTGGTGCAGGACATGCTGGATGCGAAGCAGCTCTTGCTGCGGCCAGAATGGGACTTGAAACAATTTGTTTTACAGTAAGTGTTGAAAGTATTGCCATGATGCCATGTAATCCTAATATTGGTGGAAGCTCTAAAGGACATCTGGTAAGAGAAATAGATGCACTTGGTGGTGAGATGGGAAAAAATATTGATGCAACATTTATACAATCCAAGATGTTAAATGCGTCAAAAGGACCAGCCGTACATTCTTTAAGAGCTCAGGCAGATAAATCAGATTACAGCAGAAGAATGAGAAGAATTCTTGAAAATACGGAACATTTGCACATCAGACAGGCAGAGGTTTCAGAAATTATTGTAAATGATGGCAGAATATGTGGAATTAAGACAGTATCAGGTGCAGAATATATAGCAGGCGCCGTTGTATTATGTACAGGAGTTTATCTTAAGGCAAGATGTATATATGGAGATGTAAGTTATCATACAGGACCTAATGGACTTCAGGCTGCTAATCATCTCACACAGTCACTTATTGATAATGGCATAGAGGTAAGAAGATTTAAGACAGGTACTCCTGCAAGAGTTGATAAGAGATCTATTGATTTTACTAAGATGACAGAACAGTTTGGAGATAAGAGAGTAGTACCTTTCTCATTTGAAACTGACCCTGAGAGTATACAGAAAGAGCAGGTAAGCTGCTGGCTTACATATACAAATGAAGAAACCCATAAAATAATTAAAGATAATCTTGACAGATCTCCTCTTTATTCAGGGGATATACACGGAACAGGTCCAAGATATTGTCCATCTATTGAGGATAAGGTTGTAAGGTTTGCAGATAAAGACAGACATCAGGTATTTATAGAACCAGAGGGATTATATACCAATGAGATGTATCTTGGTGGAATGAGCAGTTCTATGCCAGAGGATGTACAGTATGCAATGTATAAAACTGTTCCAGGACTTGAAAATGTAAGGATAGTAAGAAATGCTTACGCTATTGAATATGACTGTATTAATGCTGTACAGTTAAAGTCTTCTCTTGAATTTAAGAAAATCAGTGGATTATTTGCTGGTGGACAGTTTAATGGAAGTTCAGGATATGAGGAAGCAGCAGCACAGGGATTAATAGCCGGAATTAATGCAGCTCTTTATGTTAAGAAGAAAGATCCTCTTATTCTTGACAGATCAGAAAGTTACATAGGCGTTCTTATTGATGATCTTGTTACCAAGGAAACAGCAGAGCCTTATAGAATGATGACAAGCCGTGCAGAATACAGGCTTATATTAAGACAGGATAATGCAGATATAAGACTTACTAAATATGGATACAAGGTCGGTCTCATAAGTGAAGACAGAATGAACAGACTTACCAGAAAAATACAGCTGATAGATGAGGAAATTCAAAGAGTCAAGTCTGTTAATATTGGAACTGGAAAAGAGGTTCAACAGGTACTTACTGATAATGGAAGTACAGAATTAACGACAGGAGTTACTCTGGCTGAGTTAATAAAGAGACCAGAACTTTCATATGATGTGCTTGCTTCTATAGACAAGCACAGACCAGAGCTTCCATGGGATGTGTGCGAACAGGTCAATATTAATCTTAAGTATGAAGGATATATAGACCGACAGTTAAGACAGGTTGAACATTTTAAAAAGCTTGAAAGTAAACTTATACCAGACAGTCTTGATTATGAAAGTATAAGTGGATTAAGAAAGGAAGCTATGCAAAAGCTTGATAAATTCAGACCAAGATCAATAGGACAGGCATCAAGAATATCAGGAGTTTCACCGGCTGATATATCTGTATTACTTGTTTATCTTGAATCAGTCAGAAGAAGAAAGCAATAAATCATCATTGATATTGTGTAGTAATAAGGAGTAATATGGCTAATCAGAATTTTGAGAAAAACCTTGAATATATAGGAATAAAACTTTCAGATAAACAATATGAGCAGTTTGACCAGTATTATGAACTTCTGGTTGAATGGAATAGCTTTATGAATCTTACTGGAATAACAGATTATGAAGAAGTATTATTAAAACATTACGTTGACAGTCTGGTTTTACATATTGAAGAAATCGGACATAATAATGATAATATTTCATTAATTGATGTTGGAACAGGTGCAGGATTTCCCGGACTTCCACTTAAAATAGCTCATCCACAGCTAAATGTTGTTTTACTTGATTCCCTTAATAAAAGAGTTAAGTTCCTTAATCAGGTTATAGAAGATCTCGGACTTGAAGGTATACAGGCAATACATTCAAGAGCTGAGGATGGAGGAAGAAATAAGAATCTGAGGGAACAATTCGATATAAGTGTTTCCAGAGCGGTTGCTAATCTGTCTACACTTTCAGAATATAATCTTCCATTTGTTAAAGTTGGTGGATATTTTGTTGCATATAAATCAGGTGATGTAGATGATGAAGTTAAGAATGCAGCAAATGCTGTAAAACAACTTGGAGGAGTTATTGAAAGGATAGATAAATTCAAGCTTCCATATTCAGATATAGAAAGATCATTAGTTTTTATAAAGAAAATAAAAAACACACCTGGCAGATATCCAAGAAAAGCAGGTTTACCAGGAAAAGAACCTATTTAAAATAAATCCTTTTAAATAAATCTTTTAAAATAAAACTGAGTTTTAACATGTTGATGGAGTTGTTTCATCATCGTTAAAACTCAGTTTTTTAGATAGACATTATTATCATTAATTAAGAAAAATTTCTGTCTGTCTTACAAATTCTAAAGGCTGCTCAACTTGAGGAAGCTTCTTTGAATCCTGTATCATAACATTTTCTATGGCAGGATTAAGTTTAATATATTCATCAATAACATTATTATTATTGTGCATTCCATTAACCATGAAAATACAGTTATCAAGCTCAGAAAGTGCTTTAGAAATAGTGACTGTAGTGAAGTTACATTCTGTACTTATAAACAGATATTTAGCTGATGCATCTCCAATATGAGCTGTTTCATGGCATGCATTAATATAATCAGAAGGAATTCTTCCGTCTTTAAAATATTTTGCTGATAACAACTTTTTAAGAGATGGTCTGTTAAATATAATATTATATACAGTTGTTCCAATAACAGGAATATTTAATATATGTCTTCTTATATTGCTTAAATTATCAGGACCCTTAAGAGCATCTTCTACAGATATTGGAGAAACAAGAATAATCTTATTGAATAATGAATGATTATTAAATGCAGCCATTATAACAATAGGGGTTGAATCTCCAGTAGCGATAACATCTGTTTTAGATCGTATGACATTAATAACAAAATCACTAATTAACTGTGTGTACATAAATGTTGTATATGTCAGGTTAGGCTTGTCTGAATGTCCGCATCCAAGAAGATCAATTGCGTAAACTGTATGATTCTTGGCAAACTGGTTAATTGTATGTTCCCATTCATAGTTAGAACTATAAGAATTAAGATTATGTATAAGAAGCAGAGGAGAGCCAGATCCAACAGTAATATAAGAAATATTACCAAATCTCCACTGATAATTACTGCGAATTCTCTTGCCTGTATAATTATTAGAAGTTGATGATTTAAATATTATATTGTTAATTAAATGTGTTGTTGTTATGACTGCAGTTCCCATTCCAACTGCAAGTCCTATTTTTTTCCATTTATTCATAATTCCTCCTATAATAATAAAAGTATTATATATCCGAAATGTAAGTACTTATATATTCTAATTATATTCTATAATATTAAAAGTAGCAATCATAATTATTATAGTACTTTTGGTGGTATTTTTATTATATTTAGTACCTAATAGTAAAAAAGTACTTTATTTCTTGTGATTTATGGTTTATTATTTTCCTAAAGTGTCAATAAATAGCAATATTTTGGCTTTTTTAGAATGAAAAGCAGTACTAGATATTAATAACAATATTATTATATTATTAATATAATGTATATATTTTTTTATGATTCTGATTTATTACGTAAATTATGTTAACTTACGACAGGTTACATAACAGGGGGTATAATGTCTGATTTAAGTATTCAATATGTTCAGAATGAATTGAATAACTACAAGAATGAACTTGAATTGATTAACAGTCAGATTCATTCTAATGAAATTGAAATTAAGACAATCAATTCTAAGTTAAATAAAATTAATAAAGAAATTGATTGGACTGAAAGTGTTCTTCATTCTGTATCAAAATCAGATAGTGAAGATGCAAGGATAAGTTCTTTAGAGGATAGAAGGATCGAACTAAAGAATGAGATAGATTTACTTATTAACAAGAAAAATGATTATCAGATAAAAATTAATAATTTGTCAGAAATAATATCAGCTGATGTTTCACGTGAAACACAGAATACTCTCGATAATAATAATGATAAAATTCAAATTATTGATTACATTGAACAGGATAGACAAAGAATATCACGCGATATTCATGATACTGTTGTTCAGAATCTTACAGCCCTGGTTCATAAACAAGAATTTATTTCGCAGATTATGAATAATGATCTTAATAGATCAAGAGTTGAAATTAATAATTCGATTTCTATTATCAAAGATTCAATAAATGAACTAAGAAATATCATATTTGAATTACGACCAATGAGCATAGATGATCTGGGTTTTGATGTTGCATTGAATAATCTGATAAAGAAATTTGATAACGATGAAAATGAAATAATATATAATTATGATATTGACCTTGACGAATGTAATGAAATCAAATCTGTTATTAAAATATCTGTCATGCGAATTTTAACAGAATTGAATAGTAATTCTATTAAACATTCTAAGTGTAAAAATATTAATATTCACATTTTTATAAAAAATAATCTTTTGATAATTGATTATAAAGATGATGGATGTGGATTTGATTATTATAATTATATTTCACAAAATGATGATTTAACAGGATTTGGAATGAAAACCATAAGAGAACGTATATATCTTTTAAGTGGTACAATTACATATAATAATGATAATGCATCGGAATATATAATTGAAGTTCCAATAGCATGAGGAGGAAGAAATAATGGCAATTAATGTATTGTTAGCTGATGATCATAGAATGGTCAGAGCGGGGTTGAAGCAGTTATTAGAAACAGATTCAGGAATAAAGGTCGTAGCAGAGGCGGGAGATGGATATGAATGTCTTAATCTTGCTAATAAAACAAAACCTAACATTGTTTTATTAGATATTAATATGCCTAACCTTGATGGATTACAAGTACTTAATTTTATGAAACAGCAAAAAATGTTATGTAAAGTTATTATACTTACAATACATAATGAAATTGATTATCTTATAAAGGCAATGGATGTTGGATGTGACGGATATGTCCTTAAAGATTCTGATTTTGATACATTAAAAAAGGCAATATATGCAGTATATTCGGGAGAAACATATATTGAACCAAGTCTTGTTCCATTACTTAATGCTAATCTGGCAGAACGAGATGTTGTAAAAGAAAAGTTATCAGAATTAACAAAGAGGGAACTTGAAGTGTTAAAAATGGTAGCTTCAGGTGCATTTAATAAAGAGATTGGTTCAACACTTGATATTAGTGAACGAACAGTAAAAAATCATCTGTCAAATATATTTAAAAAAATTGGTGTATCTGATAGAACACAGGCAGCGGTGTTTGCTATTAAAAATCATGTAATTGATATTAAATAATGAATGTAAATTGAGAGGTGTCGCACTATGAAATTAGTGGGATGCCTCTTTTTTTATTTTATGACAATATAATTAATAATGTGATAGTTATTTGTTTGTTTCACGTGAAACATTATGTTATTAGCACATAAGAGTAAATTATAAAATGTTTCATGTGAAACATAAAAAATATAAAAATTAATAACATTTATATAGATAGTATGTTATAATAGGAAAAATAAAATATATGTTTCACGTGAAACAATTATGCTTTTAAGTGAATGAAATGAGGATTAAGATGGGAAGAATAATAGCAATAGCGAACCAGAAAGGTGGAGTTGGAAAAACAACCACAGCTATAAATCTTTCGGCATGTCTGGCTGAGGCAGGACAAAAGGTGTTGGTTGTTGATATAGATCCACAGGGAAATACAACAAGCGGATATGGATTATCTAAGACAGATAGCGAGAATACAATATACGAAGTGATATTAGGAGAATGTGATATAAAAGATGCAATTGCTGAGAATGTAATTGACAATCTTGATATATTGCCATCTAACGTGAATTTAGCAGGTGCAGAAATAGATTTGATAGATGTTGAGAATAGAGAATATATTTTAAAGAATAGTATAGGAGAGATAAGAGAAAAGTACGATTATATAATTCTTGATTGTCCTCCATCTCTAAGTATGCTTACTGTAAACGCTATGACAGCGGCCAATACAGTTCTGGTCCCAATTCAGTGTGAATATTATGCTCTTGAGGGATTGACACAGCTTATACATACAATTAATCTTGTTAAGAAGAAATTAAATCCGGAACTTGAGTTAGAAGGAGTTGTTTTCACAATGTACGATTCAAGAACAAATCTTTCACTTCAGGTTGTTGAAAATGTAAAGGATAATCTTAAACAAAATATATATAAGACAATTATTCCAAGAAATATAAGATTAGCAGAAGCGCCAAGTCATGGATTGCCAATCAATCTATATGATCCTAAATCAACGGGAGCAGAAAGCTATAGGCTTCTTGCAGAAGAAGTGATGGAAAGAAAATGTTAGATAATACTTAAATATTATGGAGGATAATATGGCAACAGGTACTAAGACAACTAAAGCAGTTAAAACAACTAAGTCATCGAAGGGATTAGGAAAGGGACTTGGAAGAGGTATAGGAGCATTAATTCCAGAAGCAGAAACAGAAGATAATAAGGTGGTAGTAAAAGAAGTAGTGAAAGAAGTAGTAAAAGAGGTTCCAACAGAAACAAAATTAAAGATATCACAGATAGAACCTAATAAGAATCAGCCTAGAAAAGCATTTGATGAAGATGCACTTATAGAATTATCAGAGTCTATTAAACAATATGGCGTGTTACAGCCACTTCTTGTACAGAAGATGGATAAGAATTATCAGATTATAGCAGGAGAAAGAAGATTCAGGGCAGCAAGACTGGCAGGAGTAAAAGAAGTTCCTGTAATAATCAAGGATTATTCATCACAGGAAGTTATGGAAATAGCTCTTATTGAAAATATTCAAAGAGAGGATCTTAATCCAATCGAAGAAGCTCTTGCATATCAGCAGCTTATTAAAGATTATAGATTAAAGCAGGATGAGGTAGCAGAAAAAGTGGCTAAATCAAGAACTGCAATTACGAACTCTTTAAGGTTGTTAAAGCTTGACGAAAGAGTTCAGGAAATGGTAATAGAAGGAAAATTAAGCAGTGGACATGCCAGGGCAATTATCAGTATCGATGATAAAGATAAACAGTATATGATTGCACAGAAAATATTTGATGAAAAGCTTAATGTAAGAGATGTAGAAAAGCTTGTAAAAAATATTGATAAATTGGATAAGCCAGTGCAAAAAGTAAAACCAGAAAATGATTTTATTTATAGAGATTTTGAAGAAAAATTGAAAAAAATAATGGGTACTCAGGTTGTTATAAAAAATAAGAATAACAACAAAGGTAAAATTGAAATTCAATATTATTCACAGGCTGAACTTGAAAGAATATATGAATTATTAAATAAAGTAAATGACTAGAATAACAAAAGAAAGAGGTAATATATGCTGGATGTATTTGGTTTATTTAAAGTGGATACACTTTATGTAATGATAGGATTATTGGTAATCGTCCTTATATCAATGGTTCTTGCAATAGTTGCTATATGCAAGGCAGGTTCTATGAGAAAAAAATATGAAATGATGATGGAAGGATCAGATGGAAAGAATATTGAAAAAATGGTTCGTCAATACACTGATGATATAATCAATCTTCAGAAGACAAGTTCTGATAATTCTGAGGCAATAAAAGATATATATGAGAAAATGCAGATTACATTTCAGAAGGTTGGTGTTAATAAGTATGATGCCTTCCATGAAATGGGTGGAAAATTAAGCTTTGCATTATGTATGCTTGATAAAAAAGATAATGGATATGTCATAAATGTTATGCACAGCAATGACGGATGTTTCGCATATATAAAAGAAATAGTTAATGGACAGTCTTATATTGAACTTGGAAAGGAAGAGGAAAAGGCTGTAAAGCAGGCAATAGCCGGACGTATGGGCGACGAGGAATTAAGTAAAGAAGTTAATGATCTTGTCCAGAAGGATAAAATGTAATTAAAGACAGAATATTTTAATGTTAATAAGTAATTGAAAATATGCATGAAATGGTGCATAATATCATTTGGTAATTTGATAAAATAGTGTCAAATAGTACATGACACGGAAATGAGGAATAATGTTAGATTTAAAATTTGTCAGAGAAAACCCAGATATTGTTAAACAGAATATTAAGAATAAATTCCAGGACAGAAAGCTTCCACTTGTAGATGAAGTTATTGAGCTTGATGCTAAGGCTCGTGCAACCCAGACAGAAGCTGATGAGTTAAGAGCTAACAGAAATAAGCTTTCTAAGCAGATAGGTGCTCTTATGGCACAGGGTAAGAAGGAAGAGGCTGAGGCTGTTAAGGCACAGGTAAGTGCAGATGCAGCAAAGCTTGCTGAATTAGAGGCTGCTGAGAAGGAGCTTAACGAGAAGGTTACTAAGATTATGATGACTATTCCTAACATCATTGATCCTAGTGTACCAATTGGTAAAGATGACAGCGAGAATGTTGAAATCGAGAAATTTGGTGAACCGGTTGTTCCTGATTTTGAAGTACCATATCATACAGATATTATGGAAAGATTCAACGGAATTGATATGGATGCAGCAGGAAAGGTTGCAGGTAATGGTTTCTATTATCTTATGGGAGATATTGCAAGACTTCATTCAGCAATTATCTCATATGCAAGAGATTTTATGATAGACAGAGGATTCACATATTGTATTCCTCCTTATATGATAAGAAGCAATGTAGTTACAGGTGTTATGAGCTTTGATGAGATGGATGCCATGATGTATAAGATTGAAGGAGAAGACCTTTATCTTATCGGAACAAGTGAGCATTCAATGATTGGTAAGTTCATCGACACAATTACACCAGAGGAAGAACTTCCTAAGACACTTACAAGCTACTCTCCATGTTTCAGAAAAGAGAAGGGTGCTCATGGTATCGAGGAAAGAGGTGTATATAGAATCCACCAGTTCGAGAAGCAGGAAATGATTGTTGTCTGCAAGCCAGAAGAGAGTAAAATGTGGTTTGATAAGTTATGGCAGAATACAGTAGATTTCTTCAGAACAATGGATATTCCAGTAAGAACACTTGAATGCTGCTCAGGAGATTTAGCAGACCTTAAGGTTAAGTCTATCGATGTTGAAGCATGGTCACCAAGACAGAAGAAATATTTCGAGGTTGGATCTTGCTCTAACTTAGGAGATGCACAGGCAAGAAGACTTAAGATAAGAGTTCAGGGCAAGGATAAGAATAAGTACTTTGCTCATACTCTTAACAATACATGTGTAGCACCTCCAAGAATGCTTATTGCGTTCCTTGAGAACAATCTTCAGGCAGATGGAAGAGTTCTTATTCCAGAAGCTCTCCGTATGTATATGGGTGGAAAGACAGAATTAGTTCCTGTTAAATAATATTATCCGGAATACTGACAATAAGTTAATTATGTGTAATAAAAGATGTCACACGATTTAGTGTGGCATCTTTTTTAGAATATTGTTATCTACATAATGAATAGTAATAGTAGAAAATATAAAATGTGGATAAAATCAAGGGAACAATAAAAGTTATCAACATATATTGTTGATTATCAACAAAAATTGTTAATAACTTTATTTATGGGTAAAATTTACTGTAAGACAGGAAAAAAGTACTACTAAATCAGTTGATTTGCACAAAAGAAAGTGGTATTATCAGAACAATGGATTGTGAAAAATAGTCGGATATAACTAGAAAAATGTATTTATTTAAAGATGGAGTATGTTTTGTATGGTTTTGAAGAATTATTTAGCAACAAATCATAAAGCGGGAGGTGTAAAAGAAAAATACTAATAACATTATTAATAAATAAACGGAGGACACAATGGTAATTAAGAAAAAAGTTGTAAAACAACAGGCAAAAAGAATTTTAGCATTTGTTTTTGCATTCATACTTACTGTAGGTACAATGTCGACATTGCCAGCAGGTATGTTTGTGAAAAATGTAAAAGCTGCAGACCCGGTTAAATATTCATTAGATACTACTAAAGCGGGAAACGTATTAGATAGTGAATTACAGACAGACTGGGATACAAGTAGTGAAGGATGGTCAAAGTATAAAGGAACAAAGAAAACACAGGAAAATGGCGTGTTTTCATATTTTGGAAAGGGTACTAAGGTACAGATAAAAGATGATGGAAAATACATTGTATTGGGGGGATCAGTAAGTAGTTCTGGTCAGGCTGGTATTGAAATTACCGTTCCATCAGATAGAAATTATACCCTCAAAGTTGAATGGAGTTCTAAGAATGCCAATGAGGCAACACTTAAGCTGGGTGAAAAGAACGAAGCAGGGGAATATGGTATTTCATCAGTTGATGAAGAGAATCAAAAAACAGCAGCAGATAAGAAAACATATGAAACAGTACTTGAAGCCGGTAAGGTGTACCTGATAGGAGGAACTAATGGCATTAATATATATTCAATGTCTATTACTCAGATTTTAGGCGATAAAGTATCGGCAGCAATTACTTACAATGATAGCATAGTAAGTAATATTAGCAGTATTTTTTCAGATGGCGCATTAGGTGATTTTACATCATCAAAGTCAGAGGTAATATTTACAGAGAATCCAGATACCGCTAAGCTTAATATAAAGGTATCATCAGACAATGTATATTCAGGAACATCTGGTTTCACAGCAGAATTGGATGAAGCTGGCAAGAAGATACTTGTTAAGAATGGAAGTGCAACATTAATTGCTATTCCTTATCTGGTTGATGGATATCTTAACACACCATCAGTTGGAACAACAGAAAAGTATGAGTTTGTTAAGGCTGGTGCTGATAATAAAGTATTTGGAAAAGATACAGTAGAAAGTGAGAAGACAACATCACCAGAAGGATATATTCTCCTTTCAAAAAATAACAATGCTTCACTTGTGACAAAGAGTAATCATGGTCTGTATGCAACATCCGGAATTACATTTACAGTAATAATTCCAGCCCAGTCACAGGGTACATTTACTATTAATGGTTGTATGTATAGTAATAAAACAGATATTAATTATTATGTTAACAATAATAAGGTAAATGATCAGCCGGTAGAATTATTTGATGGAAGTAAAAATGCTGATGTTGAGAAGTCAATCAGCTATAAGAATACTACATCATCAGATGTTACTTTAAGGATAGATCTTGTACAGGATACTGCAGCAGATTATTATATTCATGCAGTACAGTATACTGTCAGCGAGATTCCTAATACTGTTTCAGGAACAATGGGAACAGAGGCAGCCGGCAAGACTATTAAATTCAAGTCAGGTTCGGTTGAGAAAACAGCAGTTGTTAATTCAGATGGTTCATATTCAGTTAATCTTAAGAATGGATTAAAGTATGAAATATCTCTTACAGATTCAACTCAATATACTATTAGTGAAGAGTCTGCAAGTGTTGATCTTACAAATGCAGCACTTGGACAGGCAATAACACATAATATTGTACTGGAAGAGATTCCTGTAGTTGTAAAGCACCCTGAAAAAGTGCAGAAGATACCATCAGTTACTAATTTTGGCACTGGTCAGCTGATTGTAAGTGAATTAGGACAGACTCTCGTGCTTGCTCAGAAGAATGGTTCATTAGTAACAGAAAATATTGAGAGTTCTAATTTATCATTTTATGCATTTGAAAATACATCAGCTGCTAATACTCTGGAAGCCGATATTGTAGTAACAGCTGAGGCAAATGGCTCTACTAACAGATTTGTTGGTTTGGGAGTAATTAAGAAATTAAATACAGCATCTAACCAGTATGCAGTAGTTACATCAGCTGTAAGAAATAATAATGATGTTGTACAGCTGTATTCAAAAAAGACAACAGAAGTATTAGGTAAAAGTGGAGATACTGCAGTTTCAGCAGCAAAAGAAGAAAAGCTTCATATCAAGGTTAACAGGACAGAAGAAGGAATAGCATTAGAGGTAACTAATGAAGCGGGGAAATCTAATCCAAAGACAAGAAAGTATGCTGATATTAAACTTGGAGATTGGACATATTCTGATCAGTTACAGTATGGTTTTATTTTTTCAGGTGTGACAGCCACTGTAACTAATATGATTTATAAAGATGCTTCTGGTAATGTTATATACGATCAGAATGCATATTATGATCCAATGGGAAATGCTCCTGTAGCAGACAGTGTTACAGCTGTAGCAGCATCAGACAGAACTAAGATTGATGTTTCATGGACAGGTACATCAGCTAAGTATGATGGTAAGTATATATTAGAAGTATTAAAGCCGGGTGAAAGCCAGTGGCAGGTCGTATCTAATAATATAACTGATAAGAGTTACGAATATAAGGTTCGTGCCGGTGAAGGTGGCAATTACAGATTCAGGGTAAGTGGAACTTTAGGTAATAATGATACTGAAAAGAATAAATATGCCAATACATCAACCAAAGCTGTATTATCTAATATTGCATACGTTGAGCCAGCCCTTGATACACCAGATGTATCTGTATCATATATGTCTAAGGCTGATAAGGTTACATTGACATGGGATGCAGTAGATCAGGCAACACAATATGAGATATACAGAAGAAGTTCTGATGAAACAACTTCTAAGTTAATTGAAACGGTTTCAACAACATCATATACTGATACAACAGTATCAGCAGAGACACCTTACTATTATTCAGTAAAGGCATTATCATCAGACAACTTTAGTGTTATTAGTGATGAAAAGTGGACACTTCCAACTAATGGACATACAGGAGATTACGATGAAGATGTACCATTATATGTAACAAAGAGATCATATAATACTGTTTCATCGGATTCAATTACAATAGAGGGTGTGGCAGGAGCACCTGGAACAGTTTCTGTGTATGTTAACGGAACAAAGCAGCAGTCAGCTAATATAGAAGCAGCAAATGACTTGTTTAAATTTAACAATAATATTAAACTTTCAGCTGGAAGAAATGAAGTAAAGCTTGTTCTTGAATATGGTACAGGATTAAAGGTTGAGAAAACTCTTAATTATGTATTACTTTCTAATTATGATTATGTAGTAGATCAGAATTATGATGGAGACAGCGGAAATGTTGCACCAGAATATGGAGTTCCAACATATAAGAAAGTCCAGGATGCAATAGATGCTGTGCCGGCAGATAATGCAAGCACAAAAGTTATATTTGTACGCAACGGAGAGTATAACGAACAGGTTGTAGTTAACAGCAAGAATGTTTCACTGATAGGTGAAGATAGTAAAAAGACACATATATACTTTGCATCATGTGAGGCAAATAAGACAACAGCTTCAACAACATCATCAAGATATGCATTTGCAGTTAATAAGGGTGCAGATAATTTCACAGCAGAGAATATCTGTATGGAAAATTCTTATGAATACACTGGTAAATTAGGAAATGAATCAGCAGAAGCTTTTTATTCAGAAGCAAAGAATACTATGCTTGTAGGTGTAAGACTTGAAAGTTACCAGGATACATTGCAGTTTAAGAATAATGGTAACGCATACTTCTTAAGATGCTTTATACTTGGTAATGTTGATTACATGTGGGGTCAGAATACCAAGGCAGTATTCGATGATTGTGAGTTAAAGTTCAGATATTCAGAAACTAAGAATAGTGGCTATTATACAGCATTTAACACATCAACTATTGTATATAATAATTGCAGATTTACATCAGAAGATTCATGTGGTGGAAGTAAGTATTTCTTAGGAAGACCATACAATAACAAAGATGTTGAAATAGTTTTTGTAAATTGTTATATGGGTGGAGCATTAAATGCAGAAACAGGTTCTACAGACTGGAGCCAGAATATTATTTCAAGCAATGAAGAAGTATATGCTGTAGCTAAGTATCTTGAATATGGTACATATGGCAAAGCATTTAAGGTTAATATTAATCGTAGACAGATAAGCAAAGCAGGAGCAGACAGCTATCTTAGCAAAGCAGGAAAGGCAGAAGCAGATAGTAATGCAGCACAGCTTTCAGCAAGCTACACAGGAGATAAGACAATTAACCTTAATAAAGGATTTGTTAGTTCAGAATATAATGCAAGTAAGTATTCAAAGTATGAAGGAAATGATTCAGGACTGGCAAAGTATAACGCTGAAGGATTTGCAGCTTCAGCAGGAGTTACTGGTGGCGGATTATTAAAGGAAACTAACAGTAACTATTATAAGGTAAAAGATGCTGATGAGTTCCTTGATGCTATTACAGCAATTAAGAACAAAAAGGGTGTACCTAGTGTAATTGAGCTTACAGCTGATATTAATCTTGGATATAACGAAATAACAGATGTAACTAAATACTCTTCAAATGTATTGGCTAAACATAATGATGCACTTATTAATCCAATACTTATGAAATCAGGTGTTTCTAAGGTATATATCCAGGATATAAGTAACCTTACAATTTTCTCAGCTAAAGGATATTCAATTAAACATGCAGCAATAGATATTAAACAGTCATCAAATATTATGATAAGAAATATCAAATTTGATGAATTGTGGGAATGGGATGAACAGACATCTGGTGATTATGATGTCAATGACTGGGATTATATGACAATTGAGAATGCAAGTACAGGCATATGGATTGATCATTGTACATTCTATAAGTCATATGATGGTGTTATTGATATGAAGACAGATATGCAGCATGACACAGAAATGGATATTACAGTATCATGGTGTGAGTTCCTTCCAGGAAGTGAAGATAATATATTCTTTAATGAGATGATGGATTATCTTGATAAGAATGTAGATGATTGTCCATATTATAAATCATTAATTGATGCTGGAATGAGCAAATCACAGATATGGTGGTATGCATATGGACAGAAGAAGACACATTTACTTGGACAGAGTGATGAAGCATCAACTAATGAGAATCTTAAAGTAACATTTGCTAATAATTATTACTATAACTCAATGGATAGAATGCCACGAGTTAGATTTGGTACAGCACATGTATATAACTGCATGATATCTTCACAGGAGTTAGCTAATGCAAGAGCTTCAATTACTAATGAAAATGCAGCAAAGCATATAGTAAGTAACGGAGCTTCTTCAACTTGTGGAGCACATGTTTTAATGGAAAACAGTGTGATTAATGGAGTAACTAATGCATTAAACAGTGGTAACGGAAGCAGTCCGGCAGGATATATTAATGCAATTAATACAGATTATTTCTTAAATGGCATAAAGGCTAAGCTGGAAGTAACTAATAATAATACCCAGAAAGATGGAGCTCTTATTCAGGATGCAGATGAATTCATATCTGGATTACCATACAACTATATTACATATGACTCTAATGCTCTTGAGACACTTATGGTTCCATATGCTGGAGCAGAAAAGATGAAGTTCACAACTCTTCAGTGGGAAAAATCATCATATATTGATGATAAACCAGTAGTTACATCATCAAACGTTGAAACTATAGTTGGAGAAGGAGCACCAAAGACAGATATTGACTTGCCATTTGACGAGCTTAAGAAACTGATATTCACAGATGAAGAACTCGAGCAGATTGCACAAGGTATTTTTGCAAAGGTTGTACTTACTGTTGATAAGAAGGATTCACTTGATGATAAAGAGGCATCTTTAATATCACAGAAGATAGAACAACTTAATAAGGAAATATCATCACAATACAAGATTGGATTAATACTAGACTTTAATTTATTTAAAGTACTTGGAAATAATGAAACTCAGTTAAGTGAAACAAGAGGATTAATTCCTATAACAGTAACATTACCAGAGACATTAATTCCTAGTGACAGCAATGTAGTAAGGAAATATAAAGTATTAAGAATTCACGATAATGAGGTTGAAGAATTACCAGTAAAAGCATTTAACATTCAGAATAGAACAATAACATTTGAGACAGATAAGTTCTCAACATATGTAATTGTATATGAGGATGAGGCTCTTAATGAAGTCTCAAAGGATCCTTCATCAGAGACAGGAGATTTAAGTAATACTGGAATGATGGCAGCAATGATGGCTACATCATTTGCTGGTATGGTTGGTGCAGCATATGTACTTAATCGTAAAAAGAAATCAGCAAGATAATTTGACGTAATGAGAAGTGGGTGTCGCACTAAGAAAT